>JAUYEK010000379.1 GCA_030691435.1 Sulfuricella sp.
GCACTCCGCCACGCATCGACGGCCGCAGTCTGGATTATTCGGTGATGGTGGAGCAGCCCGGCGACGACCCGGCGCCGGCATTTTCCTTCCTCGGCTCTGCCGCACAGCATCCGCGCCAATTGCCGTGCTGGATTACCCAGACCAATTTGCGCACTCACGACATCATCCGTGGCGGGCTGGACCGCTCCCCGCTTTACACGGGCGTGATCGAGGGAGTGGGCCCACGCTATTGTCCGTCGATCGAGGACAAGATCATGCGTTTTTCCGGCAAGGACTCACACCAGATTTTCGTTGAGCCGGAAGGGTTGGATACCCATGAAATCTACCCCAACGGTATCTCCACCAGCCTGCCTTTCGATGTGCAGGTGGAGCTGGTGCGTTCGATCCTGGGCTTTGAAAATGCGCATATTACCCGTCCCGGCTATGCGATCGAGTACGATTTTTTCGATCCGCTCGGGCTGAAAAACTCATTGGAAACCAAGGCAATACAGGGGCTGTTCTTCGCCGGACAGATCAATGGCACAACCGGCTATGAAGAAGCTGCGGCGCAGGGAATCCTGGCGGGCATCAATGCCGGGTTATCGGCACAGGGGAAAGAGGCTTGGCATCCAGGCCGGGATCAGGCCTATCTCGGAGTGATGGTGGACGACCTGATCACCCGTGGCGTGGTCGAGCCTTACCGCATGTTTACCAGCCGTGCCGAATACCGGTTGATGTTGCGCGAGGACAATGCCGACCTGCGGTTGACGGAAGCTGGGCGGCGGCTGGGCGTGGTTGATGATGCGCGGTGGCAGAGCTTCGTGGAAAAGCGTGAGGCTATCGCGTGCGAACAGGAACGCCTGAAAAGCGTCTGGGTGAACCCGAAGCTGCTGCCCCAGGACGATGCTGAAAGGGTGCTGGGCAAGGGTATCGAGCGCGAGTATTCGTTATCGGACTTGCTGCGTCGGCCCGATGTCAGCTACCGCGCCTTGATGACGCTGCCGGGTGCCGGTATAGGGGTCGGAGACTCGAAGGTGGCCGAACAGGTCGAGATCCAGGCCAAATACCAGGGTTACATCGCTCGCCAGCAGGAGGAGGTCGCCCGTCACCAGCATTATGAGGCCATGGTCCTGCCGCCGGGGCTGGATTACCGCGAGGTGCATGGGCTATCCATCGAAGTGCAACAGAAGCTGAACCAGCACCAGCCTGAAACGCTGGGGCAGGCGGGGCGTATTTCCGGTGTTACGCCAGCGGCAATTTCGGTGCTGCTGGTGTATTTGAAGCGTAGCCAGAACATTTCCCTCTCTCCTAGCTCTCTCCCGGAGGGAGAGAGGGACGAGGTCTCGCTTCGCGAGTTTCATCCTAACGACAAGAAAAGCGCATGAGCCTGGAAGAAAAATTAGCCTGTGGCCTGGCGGAAATGGGCCTGCATTTGGACCCGGCGACGCAGACGAGATTGCTGAACTATGTTGCGCTCATGCAGAAATGGAACAAGGTTTATAATTTGACAGCCGTGCGCGACCCGGAAAAAATGCTAACCCAGCATTTGCTCGATAGCCTGGCGGTTTTGCCACACCTCGTCGGGCGCCGAATCATCGACGTCGGAACCGGGCCCGGCTTGCCGGGAATTCCTCTGGCGCTGGCGAATCCGGCACTGGAGGTTACCCTGCTGGACAGTAGCCATAAGAAAACCAGTTTTCTTCGGCAGGCCTGTCTGGAGTTGGGCCTGAATAACACGACGGTAGTCTGCGAACGGGTAGAGGCATGGCGACCGGAAGAAAAATACGATGTAGTGATTTCCCGTGCTTTTTCCGATTTGGCCGAGTTCGCCAGCTTGGCGTTGCATTTATGTGGTGACACGGGGCAGATGTTGGCAATGAAGGGGATTTATCCCCATGAGGAGTTGACTCGATTGCCGGCTACTGTTGCGTTACAGGGCGTAGCGCCGCTCAAGGTGCCGGGCCTGGATGCCGAACGGCACCTGGTTTTGCTGCGACCGATCAAAATGGAAGCAATGGCTTAACGTAAAACTCGCGAAGCGAGACCTCGTCCCTCTCTCCCTCTGGGAGAGAGTAAGGAGAGAGGGAACGGATACGGCGAGAATCGATGTTCATAATTAGGGATGGCGCTTCTCGCCATATCCGTTAGGGTGGGGTGATGGCAAAAATACTCGCAATTACAAATCAAAAAGGCGGGGTGGGGAAAACCACCACCACGGTCAATCTTGCGGCCAGCCTGGCGGCAACCAAGCGCCGGGTGCTGCTGATCGACCTCGACCCGCAGGGCAACGCCACCATGGGTTGCGGCGTCGACAAAATGGCCCTGACGCAGACGGTATATCATGTGCTGCTGGAGGAAAAGAGCATCGCGGAGGTGCGTGTTACCAACACCTGTGGCAAGTTTGACCTGATCCCCGCCAATCGCGAACTGGCAGGAGCGGAGGTCGAGCTGGTGGATTTGCCGCACCGGGAAAAAAGGCTTAAGGGCGCCCTGGCCAGCATTGAGGCGGATTATGATTTTGTGCTGATCGATTGTCCGCCGGCGCTCAACCTGCTTACGGTGAACGGTCTTTGCGCTGCGCATGCGGTGATGATCCCGATGCAGTGCGAATATTACGCACTGGAGGGATTGAGCGATCTGGTGCAGACCATCAAGCGAGTGCGTGCCAGCCTTAACCCGCAACTGGAAATTGAGGGGCTGCTGCGAACCATGTTCGATCCGCGCAATACCCTGGCGCAGCAGGTGTCGGAGCAGCTGCAGCAGCATTTCGGCGATAAGGTATACCGCACCGTGATTCCGCGTAATGTCAGGCTGGCGGAAGCGCCCAGCTATGGGTTGCCGGTGTTGTACCACGACAAGACATCGAAAGGCGCGCTGGCCTATTTGGCGCTGGCTGGCGAACTGGTAAGAAAGTGAGGGGGAAATGGTAAAAATGAAGGGATTGGGGCGCGGCCTTGACGCGCTGCTGGCTGGCGACAGCGAAGAAAATAATAAAGATACGCTGCAAAAGCTGAAGCTGGACCGGCTTCAGCCCGGCAAATATCAGCCGCGCACCCACATGGACCAGGAATCACTGGCCGAGCTGGCCGAGTCCATCAAATCCCAGGGGATCATGCAGCCGATACTGGCACGGGCGCTGATTGCGGGCAACTATGAAATCATTGCCGGCGAGCGGCGCTGGCGCGCAGCCCGCCTCGCCGGTTTGACAGAAGTGCCGGTGCTGGTGCGGGTGGTGGCGGATGAGGCGGCATTGGCAATGTCGCTGATCGAGAACATTCAGCGCGAGAACCTCAATCCGCTGGAGGAGGCTACGGGAATCCAGCGCCTGATTACTGAGTTCGACATGACCCACCAGCTTGCCGCCGAGGCGGTCGGGCGCTCGCGTAGCGCGGTAAGCAATCTGCTGCGCCTGCTCAATCTGGCGCCACCAGTGCAGGAGCTGCTGATGCACAATCAGCTCGACATGGGGCATGCCAGAGCGCTGCTGAGTCTGCCTAATGCGGGACAAATTACCGTAGCCAATGAGATCGTGGGTAAGGGCCTGTCCGTACGCGAAGCGGAAAGGCTGGTCCAGCGTCGGCAACGACCGGACGCAAAGCCCAAGGCCAAGCCGGACCGGGATATTTTAAGGCTGCAGGAAGACCTGGCGGAAAAACTGGGCGCCGTGGTAATGCTGAAAGCGCAGAAGAAGGGCCGGGGCAAGCTGATTATTAATTATGACAGCCTGGAGCAGCTGGACGATATTATCGGTCGACTGGGTAAAAAGTGATGCGGAAGATACGGCATATAAGAATATGGTTATTTTCCAATGTGCTATAATCTGGGTGTGCTCCGGTTCCAAAGATGTTTATGAAACGGTCCGGCTTAACGGGCCTCCGCAATGCCCTTAAATTGACGAGCGGGTCAAGGAGGGATTAAAATCGCGTCTCATTTTGACGGCGATTTGCAAATGGGTGCAGCGTACCGGGTGGTTGGCGTGCAGGCCGTTACGGTAATTTTTGGCGCATCGTTGTTGTTTTTCTGGCTGGGAAGAAATGTCGCGGTTGCGGCCTTTTTTGGCGGCGCGGTGGCGGTGGCGAATGCACTGATTCTGATCTGGTGCATGCGAGCCGGTGCGCAGCGGCCAGTGCAAGACGCCCACCAGGAGTTGGCCTGGCTGGTACGTTTCAGCATGGAACGTTTTTTGATGGTCGCGCTGCTGATCGTGGCGGGACTGGGATGGTTGAAGCTGATGCCGGCGCCCTTGCTGATCGGCTTTGTTCTGGGGCAGCTGACCCTGGTCGTTTCGACAATATTCAGTGGAATAGAGAAATAAACAATGTCTGGCGAAACACTCACCTCTTCAGAATATATCCGGCACCACTTGCAGAATCTGACCTTTGGCAAGCTGCCGGATGGTTCCTGGGGCATTGCGCACAGTGCCGAGCAGGCCAAGGAAATGGGTTTCTGGGCCATTAACCTGGATACCACCATCGTCTCCTTTGTCCTGGGCGCATTGTTTTTGTTCGTTTTCTCGCGTGCGGCGCAAAAAGCTTCGGCGGGCGTGCCTACGGGTATACAGAATTTCGTCGAGTGGATCGTTGAGTTCATCGATACCAGCGTGCGCGGTTCGTTTACCGCCAGAAATGACATGGTGGCGCCGCTCGCCCTGACGATTTTCGCCTGGATCCTGTTAATGAATCTGATGGATCTGCTGCCCATCGATTATCTGCCCTTGATCGCCCATGCGGCGGGCATTCCGTTCCTGAAAGTGGTTCCCACGACCGACCCCAATGCCACGTTCGGCATGTCTATCGGGGTGTTCGTGCTGGTGGTGTTTTACAGCATCAAGATGAAAGGCCTGGGCGGATTTGTGGGCGAATTGACGCTGCAACCCTTTGGCAAATTTGGTATGCCTGCCAACCTCTTCCTGGAGGGCGTGAACCTGATCGCCAAGCCGATTTCCTTGGCCCTGCGGTTGTTCGGCAACATGTACGCGGGTGAAATGATCTTCATCCTGATCGCGCTCATGGGCGCCTCCTGGGCCAGCGTCTCGTTTGGCAGCACGCTGCTGTTCGGTTCGCAGGTCGTGCTTTCTCTGGGATGGGCCATTTTCCACATTCTGATCGTGACGCTACAAGCGTTCATTTTCATGACGCTAACCGTGGTTTACCTGGATATGGCACATCAGGAACACCATTAAGCACCGAACCCCTTACTTTTTAATTAACCAGGAGATACACAATGGAACATGCACTGCTTTTCATCGCTGGCGCGATCATGATGGGTCTGGGCGCACTGGGTGCGGCTGTCGGTATCGGCATTCTGGGCGGGCGCTTCCTTGAAGGCGCCGCGCGTCAGCCTGAGCTGATTCCGATGCTGCGTACCCAGTTCTTCGTGGTCATGGGCCTGGTCGATGCGGTGCCGATGATTGCCGTTGGTATCGCCATGTACGTCCTGTTCGCGGTAGCGGGCTAGGGCGGTTTGTGACCATTAACACAAGAAAGGTTCCTGCATGAATATCAATGCAACCCTTCTCGGGCAGACGATCATGTTCATCCTGTTCGTCTGGTTCTGCATGAGGTTCGTATGGCCACCCATCATGCAAGTGCTGACCGCGCGCAAGCAGTTGATCGCCGATGGATTGGCCGCCGGTGAACGCGGAAAGCACGAACTGGAGCTGGCCTCCCGCCGCGCTGCCGAGGGCATGCATGAGGCCAAGCAGAAGGCGGCTGATGTGATCGCCCAAGCGGAGAAGCGCGCAACCCAGATCATCGAGGAAGCCAAGGCCCACGGCAAGGAAGAAGGCGACCGCCTGGTTTCCGGCGCCAAGGCCGAAATGGAGCAGGAAGTTCATCGCGCCAAGGAGCTCTTGCGCCAACAGGTGGCCGATCTGGCGATAGCCGGCGCGGAGAAAATCCTGCGTCGCGAGATTGATGCCAAGGCTCATGCCGAGTTGCTGACTTTAATCAAGAGCGAGCTATAGGGACATCATGGCAGAAGTCACTACCATAGCCAGGCCCTATGCCGAAGCGGTTTACCGCATTGCCGAGCAGGGGGGCGCACTCGACAAGTGGTCGCAGATGCTGGAGTTCACGGCATCAGTTGTGAGTGACCCGCAGATGCAGGCGGTGATCGGCAACCCCCGGCTGACGGCGGCGCAGCAAAAAAACACGTTTCTCGCAGTGTGCGAAAAGAGTCTCGATGCACAAGGTGTTAACATGGTGCAACTGCTGCTGGAGAATGGCCGGCTGACTTTGTTGCCGGTAATTCGCGAACAGTTCGAGCTCCTTCGGGCATTGCACGGCGGCATCATGGACACCGAGATTTTCAGTGCCTATCCCCTGAGCGACGCAGAGAAAGAAGATTTAGTGCGTCGCCTGGAATCCAAATACAAGCGCAAAGTTGAAGCGACCGTAACCCTGGACCCCGAGCTTATCGGCGGTGTCAGAATCGTGGCGGGAGACGTCGTGATTGACGCGTCGGTGCGCGGCCAATTACAGAACATGGCGTTTACGCTCAAAAGTTAAGGGGAAATCATGCAGTTGAATCCTTCAGAGATCAGTGAACTGATCAAGAGCAAAATCGAAAACCTGGCCACCACGGCCGAGGCGCGTAACCAGGGAACGGTGGTGTCGGTGACTGACGGCATCGTCCGCGTTCATGGCCTGAGTGACGCCATGCAGGGTGAGATGCTGGAATTCCCCGGCAATACTTTCGGTCTCGCGCTCAACCTCGAGCGCGACTCGGTCGGCGCCGTGGTGCTGGGAGAGTACGAGCACATTACCGAAGGCGACACCGTTAAGTGTACCGGTCGCATCCTGGAGGTGCCGGTCGGCGAAGCCCTGATGGGCCGCGTGGTGAACTCGTTGGGTCAGCCGATCGACGGCAAGGGGCCGATCAACACCACCGAAAAATCCCCAATCGAAAAAATCGCTCCCGGCGTTATCGCCCGCCAATCCGTGTCCCAGCCGGTACAAACCGGCCTCAAGTCGATCGACGCGATGGTGCCGATCGGTCGCGGCCAGCGCGAACTGATCATCGGCGACCGTCAAACCGGCAAAACCGCCGTGGCCGTGGATGCCATCATCAACCAGAAGGGCACCGGGGTAATTTGTATCTACGTGGCTATCGGCCAGAAGGCGTCGAGCATCATCAACGTGGTGCGCAAGCTGGAAGAGCACGGCGCCATGGGCCACACCATCGTGGTGGCCGCAACCGCCTCCGACTCGGCGGCAATGCAGTACATCGCTCCCTATTCGGGTTGCTCGATGGGCGAATACTTCCGCGACCGCGGCCAGGATGCCCTGATCATTTATGACGACCTCACCAAGCAGGCCTGGGCCTATCGCCAGATTTCCCTGCTGCTGCGCCGTCCGCCGGGCCGCGAAGCTTACCCGGGCGACGTGTTCTACCTGCACTCCCGTTTGCTCGAGCGAGCTGCTCGGATCAACGCGGAGGACGTGGAAAAGCGCTCCGGCGTGAAGGGCAAGACCGGCTCGCTCACCGCGTTGCCGATCAGTGAAACCCAGGCCGGCGACGTCTCGGCGTTCGTGCCGACCAACGTGATTTCGATCACCGACGGCCAGATTTTCCTGGAAACCGATTTGTTCAACGCCGGTATTCGCCCCGCCATCAACGCCGGTCTTTCCGTGTCGCGCGTCGGCGGCGCGGCGCAGACCAAGGTGATCAAGAAGCTGGGCGGCGGCATTCGCATGGCGCTGGCGCAGTACCGCGAGCTGGCGGCCTTCGCCCAGTTTGCGTCCGATCTTGACGAGGCAACCCGCAAGCAGCTGGAACGCGGCAAAATGGTTACCGAACTGATGAAGCAAGCCCAGTTCGCGCCGATGACCGTGGCAGACACGGCGCTTACGCTGTTTGCAGTGAACAAGGGTTATCTCGATGATGTCGACGTGAAAAAGGCGCTGGCCTTTGAGGCGGCTCTGCACGCGTTCATCAAGAGCAAGTACGGCGCGCTGCGAGACAAGATCGAAGAAACCAAGGAAATGGACGCTGAGGCAGAAAAAGCGTTGAGCGCGGCGATCGAAGATTTCAAAGCCAGCGCCGTTTATTAAGGGGCTGACTGATGGCTGGTGGTAAAGAAATTCGGACCAAGATCAAGAGCGTCCAGAATACCCAGAAGATCACCCGAGCCATGGAAATGGTGGCGGCTTCCAAAATGCGCAAGGCGCAGGATCGGATGCGCGCGGCCAGACCCTACGCGGAAAAAATCCGCAATGTAGCGGCCCACTTGAGCCATGCCAACCCGGAATACAAACACCCCTTTCTGGTGAAGCGCGAGAACCCGAGCCGTATCGGGGTGATCGTCGTGACTTCGGACAAGGGGCTGTGCGGCGGCCTGAACACCAATGTTCTGCGCATGACTCTGGCCAGGATGAAGGAATGGGAAGGCGGCAAGCATGGTGTCGAAGTGTGCGCCATCGGCAACAAGGCTCTGGGTTTCATGCAACGCATCGGCGCCAGTGTGCTGTCGCAGGCGACGCATCTGGGCGATACGCCGCACATGGAGAAGTTGATCGGGCCGGTTAAATTGATGCTGGATGCCTACAATGATGGCCGCATCGACGCGCTGCATATCTGCTATACCCGCTTCGTCAATACCATGAAGCAGGAGCCGGTGATGGAGCAGCTCCTGCCCATTAGCGGCGAAGAATTGGGCAGCGCGAGCGGGCACTGGGACTATATTTACGAGCCGGATGCGAAACAGGTCATTGACGAGCTGCTGGTGCGTTATATCGAGACCCTGATTTATCAGGCGGTGGCGGAAAACATCGCCTCCGAGCAGAGCTCCCGGATGGTGGCGATGAAGGCGGCCTCGGACAATGCCGGCAACGTGATTGACGAGCTCAAGCTGATCTATAACAAAACCCGCCAGGCTGCCATTACCAAGGAACTGTCGGAGATCGTTGCGGGGGCGGCTGCGGTTTAATGTAGGGTGGGCACCGTTCTTGTGCCCACGCGGAAACTTGATTTGCCCTCACCTCAATCCTCTCCCTGCACCCGCAAAGAGTGTCCCCGCCGAGAGCGGCAGCAAAGCTGCTCGCTCTGGCGAGACGGGCGAGGGAGCAAACGTAAAGGGCGCTTGTTTTGATCTGCCTGTTTTGATTTGAATGAATTGTATTTATTAAGGAAGTGATGATGAGCCAAGGTAAAATCGTGCAGATTATCGGTGCGGTGGTGGACGTAGAGTTCCCGCGCGAATCTCTGCCCAAGGTTTACGACGCGCTGAAACTGGCCGACGTGGACCTGACGCTGGAAGTGCAGCAGCAACTCGGCGACGGCGTAGTGCGTACCATCGCCATGGGCACCACGGACGGCTTGCGTCGCGGCATGGGAGTGGCCAATACCGGCGCGCCGATTTCCGTGCCGGTGGGCACCAAGACTCTGGGCCGCATCATGGACGTGCTGGGCAACCCGATCGACGAGTTGGGCCCGATCGGCAATGAACAAAGCTGGGCGATTCATCGCAAGGCTCCCGCCTTCGACGAGTTGTCTCCTTCCACCGAACTGCTCGAAACCGGCATCAAGGTGATCGACCTGATCTGTCCGTTCGCCAAGGGCGGCAAGGTTGGCCTGTTCG
>JAUYEK010000390.1 GCA_030691435.1 Sulfuricella sp.
ATAATCCATTAGAGCCAAAACACCGCTGTAGGAGCGGCGCCCTCGCCGCGATTTGCGGCCGCATTCGCGCCGGGGGCGGCGCTCCTACAGGCACGAACATTCCAATGGATAATCCGGGTTTATTGAAAACTGGTTTTATTCTGTGCCTCCGTGCCTCTGTGGCGAACCGCTTGTTCTAGGGTAAAATGCGGGTTTTCCAAATACCTACAGCACGGGCCGGCTTATGAATCTCTCCACGCTTACCGCATTATCCCCTCTGGACGGGCGCTACCACAACAAGGTGGCCGACCTGCGCGCCTATTTCAGCGAGTTCGCGCTGATCCGCTATCGCGTCAAGGTGGAAATCGAATGGCTCAAGGCGCTCTCGCGCGAGCCTGCCATCGCCGAAGTTCCGGCCTTCTCCGCTGAAACCTTCGCGCAACTGGACGCGCTGGCGAGCGATTTTTCCGAAGCCGACGCCCAGGCAGTCAAGGATATCGAGAAGACCACCAACCACGACGTCAAGGCGGTCGAATACTGGATGAAAGCCCGTCTGGCCGGCAATGCGGAAGTGATGAAGGTGAGCGAATTCATCCATTTCGCCTGCACCTCGGAAGACATCAACAACCTGTCCCATGGCCTGATGCTGAAGGAAGCGCGCGAAGCGGCGATGCTGCCCGGCCTTGCCCGGCTCGTCGCCAGGCTCGCCGAGCTCGCCCATGAGCTCGCGACCATGCCGATGCTGGCTCACACCCACGGCCAGCCCGCCTCGCCCACCACGCTCGGCAAGGAGATAGCCAACGTGGCCTACCGCCTGCAACGTGCCGAAAAGCGCTTGGCCGAGGTCGCCATTCTGGGTAAGACCAACGGCGCGGTGGGCAACTACAACGCCCATCTGTCGGCCTATCCCGATTTCGACTGGGAGCGCTTCGCGAAGCATTTCGTCGAAGGGCTGGGGCTGGATTTCAACCCCTACACCATCCAGATCGAGCCGCACGACTGCATGGCCGAGCTGTTCGATGCCTACGCCCGCGCCAACACCATCCTGATCGACCTCGACCGCGATATCTGGGGCTATATTTCGATGGGCTATTTCAAGCAGAAGGTGAAGGCCGGCGAAGTGGGTTCCTCCACCATGCCGCACAAGGTCAACCCGATTGATTTCG
>JAUYEK010000396.1 GCA_030691435.1 Sulfuricella sp.
TCGAGATCGAGCAGGGCATCGAAGGCCTGGTGCATGTTTCCGAAATGGACTGGACCAACAAGAACGTGCATCCGGGTAAAGTGGTGCAACTGGGCGACGAAGTCGAAGTCATGATCCTGGAAATCGACGAAGAGCGCCGCCGCATCTCCCTCGGCATGAAGCAGTGCAAATCCAATCCCTGGGATGATTTTGGCGTTACCCACAAGAAGGGTGACAAAGTTTCCGGTCAGATCAAGTCCATCACCGACTTCGGCGTGTTCATCGGTCTCCCCGGCGGCATCGACGGTCTGGTGCACCTGTCCGACCTGTCCTGGAATATGCCGGGCGAAGAAGCGGTGCGTAACTTCAAGAAGGGCGACGAAGTCGAAGCCATGGTGCTGGCGATCGACGCCGAGCGCGAGCGCATTTCCCTGGGTATCAAGCAGATGGAAGGCGACCCCTTTACCAATTACGTTGCCGTTAACGACAAGAACAGCATCGTCAAGGGTATCGTCAAGTCGGCAGATGCCAAGGGTGCAGTCATCACTCTCGACGGCGAAGTGGAAGGCTACCTGCGCGCTTCCGAAGTGTCGCGCGACCGTGTCGAGGATATCCGTACTCACCTGAAGGAAGGCGACGAAGTCGAGGCCAAGATCATCAATATCGACCGCAAGAACCGCAATATCAACCTGTCCATCAAGGCCAAGGATATGGCGGACGAGGCCGATGTGATGCAGAAGATGTCGGCTAGCGATACCGGCGCTGCCGGCACCACCAACCTTGGGGCGTTGTTGAAGGCCAAGATGGATACGAAGCAAACTGGCCAATAACAATTTAACCTCGGAAGGTCAAAGTTTATGACAAAATCAGAGCTGATTTCGAAGCTGGCAATGCGTTACCCGCAACTGGTAACCAAGGATGCGGAGCTGGCGGTGAAGACGATCCTCGACGCAATGGGCGATAGCTTGTCCCAGGGCGAGCGCATCGAGATCCGGGGATTCGGCAGTTTTAGCCTGAATTACCGGCCACCCAGAGTCGGGCGTAATCCCAAAACCGGCGGCAAGGTGAGCGTACCCGAAAAGTACGTGCCACACTTCAAGGCCGGCAAGGAATTGCGCGAGCGGGTTGATGCCAATTAAAGCGGTTAAGTTGGGTTACTGACTAACCGGAAGGCACGGCGGCATAATCGAAAGATCATGCCGCCTTTTTGTTGTTTCTAGGTTTGATGATTGAGGAATAATGCGCTACTTATCCTGGTTGCTTGGCTTCGTCCTGTTCCTGCTGGCCTTGGGTTTTGCGGTGAAGAACAGCGACTCCGTAGCGGTCAATTATTATCTGGGGTACCAGTGGCAGGCGCCGATGGTTCTGGTGATCCTGGTTTTTTTCTTCGCGGGTGTTGCGGTCGGCGTGGCGGCCAGCTTGGGCTTCATATTCAAACAACGACGCGAGATATTTTTCCTTAAGCGGGAAATGCGGGCCAGGGCGCAGGCTCAGGATGTAAAGGATGAGGGCTAGGAGCCTGCCGGACTGATATGGAATTCGAATACTGGTGGCTCCTGACTTTTCCGTTGTTTTTCAGCCTGGGCTGGATGGCGGCGCGGATCGATATCAAGCATGTCCTGTCGGAATCGCGCAGGCTGCCGGCTTCCTATTTCCAGGGACTAAACTTTCTTCTCAACGAGCAGACCGACAAGGCGATCGAGGCTTTCATCGAAATCGCCAAGGCCGATAACGAAACAGTCGAACTGCAATTTGCGCTCGGCAGCCTGTTCCGCCGGCGCGGCGAGGTGGAGCGAGCCATCCGCATGCACCAGAGCCTGCTTGAGCGCAGCGACCTGGAAGAGGAAAAGAAACTGACCGCGATGAACGAACTGGGTCAGGATTACCTGAAAGCGGGTTTGCTGGACCGTGCCGAGCAGGTTTTCAGCGAGTTGCAGCAAACCCGCTACTCCAGCGGGGCGCTGAAATACCTGCTGGAAATCTATGTGCTGGAAAAGGATTGGCTCAAGGCGGTTGAGGCGGCGCACCGGCTGGGCGAAATTTCCAGCCGCTCCTACCAGGTCGAGATCGCCCATTTTTACTGCGAACTGGCGGCCAGCGAGATTGCCCATTCAGACCATGCCGCAGCACGCG
>JAUYEK010000352.1 GCA_030691435.1 Sulfuricella sp.
TCGAGCGGCTCGCGCAACGCCTCCAGCACGGAACGCGCAAACTCCGGCAATTCGTCGAGGAACAGCACCCCGTGGTGCGCCAGGGAAATCTCGCCGGGGCGCGGATTGCCGCCGCCTCCCACCAGCGCCGGGCCGGAAGCGGAATGATGCGGCGAGCGAAAAGCCCGCTGCTTCCAGTGCTCGATTTTGAATCCGCCGTTCAGCGATTGAATCGCCGCGGATTCCAGCGCCTGGGTCTCGGTCATGGCAGGCAGAATGCCGGGCAACCGCGCCGCCAGCATGGTCTTGCCGGTGCCTGGCGGCCCTGCCATCAAAATGCTGTGCGCCCCGGCGGCGGCAATCTCGAGCGCGCGCTTGGCATAGGCCTGCCCTTTCACCTCGCTGAAGTCGGGATAGCTGCGCTGACTTGCCTCAGGGACTTCCTGCCATCGGGCAAGCAACTGCCGACCGGTCAGGTGGGCGCAGACTTCGAGCAGCGAACTGGCCGGATAAATTTTCGCTTCTTCCACCAAAGCGGCTTCTGCGGCATTCTCGGCGGGGAGGATGAAGGCGCGCCCGTCCTGGCTGGCTTTGCAAGTCATCGCCAGCGCCCCGCGTATCGGGCGCAGTGCGCCCGTCAGGGCAAGCTCGCCGGCAAACTCGTACTGCGCCAGATGATTTGAGGGAATCTGCCCCGATGCCGCCAGGATGCCCAGCGCGATCGGCAGGTCGAAGCGGCCGCTTTCCTTGGGCAAGTCGGCGGGCGCAAGATTGACGGTGATACGGCGGGCGGGAAATTCGAACTGGGCGTTGAGCAGGGCGGAGCGCACCCTGTCCTTGCTCTCCTTCACCTCGACCTCGGGCAGTCCGACCAGGTTGAAACTGGGCAGCCCGTTGGACAGGTGTACCTCGACCGTCACCAGCGGCGCTTCCATGCCGGCCAATGCCCGGCTATAGAGTACGGCAAGACCCATTGAATTCAGCCGCAAAAAGGCTCAAAAAACACAAAATTCTGTGCTTCTTGCGCTTTATTGTGGCTATTGCTCTTTATCCTCAGCGCACTCACAGCGCCAGATTCCCCGCGTCTTCGCCGGCCTCACCGCCGTGCCGGGCTTCGAGCGCCGCAACCTTGGCTTCCAGCGCTTCCAGCTTTTCGCGCGTCCTGAGCAGTACTGCCTGCTGCACGTCGAATTCCTCGCGCGTTACCAAATCCAGCTTGGCGAACACGCCCTGCAACACGGCGCGCAGGTTCTTTTCCAGATCCTTGGCCGGACTGTCGGCCAGTGCCTGGCCAAGCTTGCCGCTGATTTCTTCAAACACCTTTTGGCCCAACATCATGAATTGCCCCTTTAATGTAAGCTTGGATTTTTTCAGTGTACCAAAATGAGACCGCCCGAACACGCGCACTTTTTTGGTGCATTTAACCGCCGAGCTGATACAAAGCGGTGCCAAGCCTGCCTGTCTAACCCACAAAAAAACTCTATCATATTGAATACACAAATAATAATTGTTCTGGCACGGCAAATGCTAGAAGTGTTGCGAGGCCAATCTCATTTCACTTGATAAGGAAAATGTCATGCGTAAAATTTCTCAAGCACTGATCCTGGCAGGTGTCGTCACCCTGCCCGCACTTTTGTTCGTTCCGTCTGCCAGCGCGGCGGATGCGCCAGCCGCCGCCTCGCCCCACACTTTTACAGGCAACGTCACGCTAGCATCCGAATACCTCTATCGCGGCATCGCTCAAACCCGCGGCAAACCGGCCATTCAAGGCGGCTTTGATTACGCCCATGCCAGCGGCTTCTATGCAGGTGTCTGGGGTTCCAGCATCTCCTGGATTAGCGATGCCGTGGCTGGGGCTAGCGCCAACGTGGAAATTGACGTTTACGGCGGCTACAAAGGTAGCATTAGCGACGACCTGGGCTACGACTTGGGGGTGCTAACCTACAATTACCCTGGTTCGGGAAAAACACTGGCCGGCGTTCAGGAGTTGGGACAGGACACAACTGAAATTTATGGCGCCCTGTCCTGGAAGTGGCTGACGCTCAAGTATTCGCACTCCACCACGGCCCTCTTCGGCTGGGCCAAGTCCCCCGGTACATTGACGGACAAAACGACGGGCAGCGGCTATCTCGAGCTCAATGCCGCCTATGATCTTGGCAACAGCTGGGGTATCAATGGCCATGTCGGCCACCAGAAGGTCAAAGGCAACACCAATGCTTCTTACAGCGACTATAAGCTAGGCGTGACCAAGGATATGGGATTTGGCGTGTTTGGCCTGGCTTATTCTGCCACCAACGCAAAGGACAGCTGTAGCGGTGTGGCGCCGACAACGGCCAACGACGTCTACTGTTTTGTCAACAACAACGGCACCAATGCCTACGCCTCCGGCAAGGGCCGTGTACTGCTGACCTTCGCTAAAACCTTCTGATTCACGCACGCTAGGAGCCAACATGAAACTGGTAACCGCAATCATCAAGCCGTTCAAGCTCGACGAAGTACGCGAGGCGCTTTCCGCCATCGGCGTGCAGGGCATCACCGTCACCGAGGTAAAAGGGTTCGGACGGCAAAAAGGCCACACCGAGCTGTATCGCGGCGCCGAATACGTCGTCGATTTTTTGCCGAAAGTCAAAATCGAGGCGGCGATCAAGGAAGACATGGTCGACCAGGTGATCGAGGCCATCGAAAAATCCGCCAAGACCGGTAAAATCGGCGACGGCAAGGTTTTCGTCTTTAATCTGGAACAGGTCGTCCGCATCCGCACCGGTGAATCCGGCCCGGATGCCTTGTAAAGGGAGAACCCAGATGAAAAAAATATTGAGTATGCTCGCCGTGCTGGGAATGTTGGGTTTGTCCGGCCTGACCCTGGCCGAGGAAGCGACCGCGCCGGTTGCCGCCGCCCCCGCCGTAACTCCGGTCGTCGCTCCGGCGGTAGAACCCACAGCAGTTTCTGTGCCGGTAGCGAAGAAACTGGACAGCGGCAACACCGCCTGGATGCTGACCTCTACCGCGCTGGTGCTGTTCATGACCATTCCCGGTCTGGCGCTGTTCTATGGCGGCATGGTGCGCAAGAAGAACGTGCTCGCCACGCTGATGCAAAGCTTCTCGATCACCGCGCTGATCACCGTGATCTGGATGGTGGCGGGCTACAGCCTGGCGTTCCGCGCGGGCGGGCCCTGGATCGGCGGCCTCGACCGGCTGTTCCTGGGCGGCATGGGGGTGAATGAGATGGCCGGCACCGACGGCCAGAACATCCCCGAGTCGGTGTTCATGATGTTCCAGATGACTTTTGCCATCATCACCCCGGCGCTGATCGCCGGCGCCTTTGCCGACCGCATGAAGTT
>JAUYEK010000402.1 GCA_030691435.1 Sulfuricella sp.
CGCTCGGCTTCATCTACCAGTTCCATCATCTGCTGCCGGAGTTTTCCGCGCTGGAAAATGTCGCCATGCCGCTCCTGATCCGGCGCATGAAGCCGGATGCCGCGTATGAGCAAGCGGCGGAGATGCTCAAGCAGGTCGGCCTGGGGCATCGCCTCAGCCACACCCCCGGCGAGCTTTCCGGCGGCGAACGTCAGCGCGCTGCCGTGGCCCGTGCCCTGGTGACGCGTCCGTCCTGCGTGCTGGCGGACGAGCCGACCGGCAACCTCGACCGCCATACCGCGGAAGGGGTGTTCGACCTGATGCTGGAACTGAACCGGGAGTTTGGCACCAGCTTCATCATCGTCACCCACGACCCGGAGCTGGCGGCGCGGACGCAGCGCGTGCTCCGTCTGGTGGATGGAGTCCTGAGTGCGTAGGCTGGGATGAGGGAACCGAATCCCAGCGTTTTGCCGGGCAAGCTGCTGGGGTGCGCTTCGCTTACCCCAGCCTACGTGCTTCTTTTCCTTTGCCTTCGCCGCCAGCTGATCACGACATGCAGCCGCCACAGCCCGCGCACCAGGAAATAACCGCACACCGAAAAGATCGCGCCGAGGATGGGTACGCCGACCAGCAGCGGCATGCCGAGCGATGAAATCCAGTTGAAGAAAGCCGGAATCCAGTCGGCGAGGCTTTCCGCCTGGAATTCGGCGTAGGGGTTGTGCATGCCGTTGCTCCTGCCAGTCACGAATGCGCCGATTTCATAAGCGAGCAGATAGAGCGGGACGAAGGTGAGCGGATTGGTGTAAAGGGTGGTGAATACCGCCACCGGCAGGTTGACGCGGAACACCACGGCGAAAATGGCCGCGAACAGCATCTGCACCGGACCGGGGATCAGGCCGGTGAACAGGCCCACCGCCACGCCGCCGGCGACGGAGTGGCGGTTCAGGTGCCACAGGTTGGGGTGATGCAGCACCGGGCCGAACGGACGCAGGTAGCGGTGCTCCCTCATGCTGTGGGTGCTGGGTAGAAACTTCCTCAGGTATTTTCGCGGCATAATTGATTTTATCTTATCATGCGCACCAATATTCTTGCCTTCGTCCTCGGCGTATGGCTGCTGCAACAGCAGGCGGTGCTGCCGAATCTGGCCTGGACGGGCCTGCTGCCGCTGCTGTGGCTGGCTGGTCGTTTTCTTCCGGCGGCGCCACGCGGGCTACTGGCCAAGGTGTTTTTTCTCGGGCTCGGTTTCTTCTGGGCCGCTTTCATGGCCCAGTTGCGGTTGGCCGATGCACTGCCTTCAATCTGGGAAGGTCGCGATATCCAGGTAGTCGGCGTAGTGGCAAGCCTGCCGGTTGAAACCGAACGCGGGCTGCGCTTTACGTTCGACGTCGAGCGCGTGAAGACCCTGGAAGCGGTCGTGCCCCATCGCATTCAGCTCACTGCCTATAGCGAGGGTTTCGGCAAGAAAACATCAGACGCCAAGCCACCCGATTTCCACGCCGGCGAGCGTTGGCAGCTGACGGTGCGCCTCAAGCGCCCGCATGGCAACGCCAACCCGAACGGTTTCGATTTTGAGGCGTGGTTGCTGGAGCGCAATATCCGCGCCTCCGGCTATGTGCGCCAGGAGGACGGCAATCGTCGCCTGGCGGAACACGTCTATCGCCCCGGTTATATCGTCGAAATGCTGCGCGAGCGGGTGGCCCAGCGTTTCCAAACAGTGCTGGGCGAGCGGCCCTACGCCGGCGTGCTCAAGGCGCTGGCGGTGGGCGAGCAGAACGCGATTTCCCCCGACCAATGGAAGGTGTTCCTGCGCACCGGGGTGAACCACCTGATGAGCATCTCCGGGCTGCACGTCACCTTGATCTCCAGCCTGGTATTTGCATTTGTTTATGGGCTGTGGCGGCGCAGCCAGATGCTCACCCTGCGCCTGCCGGCGCGCAAGGCGGCGGCTGTGGCTGGCGCCTTGGCGGCCTTGCTCTACGCGCTGCTGTCGGGCTTCGGCGTGCCGACCCAGCGCACCCTGTACATGCTTTCCGTGGTTGCAGCAGCATTGTGGATGGGGCGCGCCAGCTCGGCTTCATCGGTGCTGGCGGTGGCCTTGCTGGCGGTGGTGCTGCTCGATCCGTGGGCGGTGTTGGCGCCAGGTTACTGGCTCTCTTTCGGCGCGGTGGCGGTGATTCTTTACGTCGGCGCCGGACGCATCGGGCATCCGCACTGGTTGAACCAGTGGGCTCGCGTGCAGTGGGCGGTGACGCTCGGCCTGATCCCGGCTTTGCTGCTGATGTTCCAGCAGGTGTCCATCGTTTCGCCGCTGGCCAATGCTTTCGCCATCCCGGTTATCAGCCTGGTGGTGGTGCCGCTGACCCTGGCGGGAGCGATTCTGCCACTCGATTTTCCGCTGCTGTTAGCG
>JAUYEK010000413.1 GCA_030691435.1 Sulfuricella sp.
TCAAGGAGATCATGGCCAAGTCCAACGAACTCGGCATGATCACTTTCGATCAGGCGTTGTTCAAGCTCTACGAGGCCGATTCGATCAGTTACGAGGATGCGCTCAGAAACGCCGATTCGGTCAACGACCTGCGCCTCAAGATCAAGCTCCACGGCAAGGCCGCCAAGGATACCAACCTGATGGATGGCCTGGAACATCTGGACATTGTTTAAGATGAAAGCAGGCAAGAGGCGATAGGCAATGGATATTGTCGCTGCGCGCTTTGCCTGACAACTGACTTTCATGGCCAACCTCGCCGGCTTGCTCGAACAACACTGCGCTAACCCGCAAACCCTCCTCTACCGCCAGTACACAGACAATTCCTGGCGCGACTATTTCGCTCGTGATGTGATGGCCTTGGCGGCCCGCTGGCAGCAGGCCTTCCGTAATGCCGGTTACGACCCGGGCGACCGCGTGGCGCTGTGCCTGAAGAATGGCATCGACTGGGTGGCGATCGATCAGGCTGCGCTGGGCCTGGGCTTGGTGGTGGTGCCGCTGTATGCGGACGACAACCCGGAAAACCTGGCCTGGTGCCTGAACGATTCCGGCGCGCGCCTGCTGGTGCTGGAAAATGCCCGCCAGCTCGACGCCCTGATCCGGGCGCTACCCGCCCTTCCCGCCATCGTCTGTCTGCATGGAGACGCGCCCGCCCCGGCTATCTCGGCCTGCCGCTGGTTGCCCGAAAACGGCGGCTCGTTCGAGGCGCTCGAACTGGACGAAAACACGCTTGCCACCCTCGTTTACACTTCCGGTACCACTGGGCGCCCCAAGGGCGTGATGCTGTCCCATCGCAACATCCTCGGCAACGTGGCGGCGGCGCTGGAAGTGGTCAGCCTGCACCCGGGCGATCTGTTGATTTCGGTATTGCCGCTTTCCCACATGTTCGAGCGTACCTGCGGCTATTACGTGCCGCTCAAGGCCGGGGTGCCGGTTGCCTATGCCCGCTCCATCAATCAGCTGGCCGAGGACCTGGCTTTCCTCAAGCCGACGGTGATGGTTGCCGTGCCGCGGGTGTTCCAGCGTTTTCTCGCCCGGATCGAGCAGGCGTTGGCCGCCTCCCCGCTCAAACGTGCGCTGTTTTCACTCACGGTGGCGCTGGGCTGGCGCAAATTCGAGCGCCGCGCCAGCAAGGCGGAGCAGGCGCTGTTCCGGTTGCTGCAACCCCTGGTTGCCGGTCCGGTGCTGAACCGGCTCGGCGGGCGCCTGCGTCTGACGGTGGTGGGCGGCGCGCCGCTGGAGTTGCGCGTGGCGCGATCATTCATTGGTCTGGGGCTAAACATGCTCCAGGGTTACGGCCTGACCGAAGCGTCGCCGGTGGTGGCCGGCAACCGCGAGCAGGACAATGACCCGGTTACAGTCGGCGCGCCCTTGCCGGGCGTGGCGGTCAGGGTCAACCAGGCCGGTGAGCTGCTGGTGCGCGGGACTTCCGTGATGCTGGGCTACTGGCATAATCCGCAGGCCACTGCGGAAGTGCTGGATGCGGATGGATGGCTGAATACCGGCGATCTGGCGGAAATCCAGGCGGGCAAGATCATCATCAAGGGCCGCACCAAGGATATCCTGGTGCTGTCCAACGGCGAGAAAGTGTCGCCCCAGGATGCGGAAATGGCGATTCTCGACGACCCCCTGTTCGAGCAGGCGATGCTGGTGGGTGAAGGACGCGCCTATCTCGTGCTGCTGGCCGTGACTCAGGAAAGCGATGAAAGAACTTTGATCAAACATGCCAATGCCCGGCTCAAATCGTTTTCCCGCTGGGTGCGGGTGCGCCGGGTGATCGCCTTGCAGGAACCCTGGACGTTGGCGGACGGCCTGCTGACGCCTACTCTCAAGGTCAAGCGCAACGCCGTGTACGACAAATATCGCGAGCGGATCGAGACTGTTTACCGGAATGGAATCAGAACGGTTTGACGACGACCAGGATCACCACGGCGACCAGAATCAGTACCGGGAATTCGTTGAACCAGCGGTAGAAAACATGGCCGTGGCGGTTGCGGTCATCCCGGAAATCCCTGAGCAGTTTGCCGCAATACCCGTGGTAAATCAGCAGCACCGTCACCAGCGCCAGCTTAGCGTGCAGCCAGCCGCCCGAGATGCCGAAGCCGAGCCACAGCCACAGCCCGAGCGTAACCGCGACGATCGCGCTGGGCGTCATG
Organism: Sulfuricella sp.; assembly: GCA_030691435.1. GTDB lineage: Bacteria > Pseudomonadota > Gammaproteobacteria > Burkholderiales > Sulfuricellaceae > Sulfuricella. The sequence goes on from JAUYEK010000413.1 coordinate 2,193, forward strand.
ATGCCGCGGTAGAGCTTGCGCTCCATCACCTTGAAACGCTCGATGCTGACGGCGTCTTCGCTCATGGCGTGATAGACGAACAGCCGCGGCAGGTAGAACAGCGCGGCGAACCAAGTCACCACAGCGATGATGTGAAATGCTTTGATCCAGAGCATGTCAGGTTCCAATGTTAAAATCCGGGGCAACTATAACGCATCGGGAGCGAGGGTGAAAGCAGGCAACCTATGGGCGCGGGTCAGGAAATACCGGCCGGACTGGCTGACGCTGGCGCTGCTCGGGCTGATTGTCTATGTCTGGTTCCGTCCGCCGGCGTGGGTGTCGGACGAAAACCGTGTAGCCCCGGAGGTGAAGGTGGCGTTGCTGGACGGCAGGCAAATCAGCCTGGAACGGCTGCGCGGCAAGGTGGTGCTGGTCAACTTCTGGGCCACCTGGTGTCCCTATTGCCGCCATGAAATGCCCGACATGGAACGCTTCTATGATGATTACCGGGCGCAGGGCTTCGAGATTCTGGCCTTGAGCCAGGATGACGCGCCGGAACCGGTGCGCCAGTTCATGGCGAAAGAAGGTTACCATTTCCCCGTGGCGATGGCGGAAGCCCGACATGCCGTTGCCTTCGGCGGGGTGAGCCGGCTGCCGACTTCATTCATCATCGACAAGCAGGGCCGGGTGCGCCACAAAATCAGTGGGCAGGTGTACTATGCGCGGCTGGAGAGCCTGGTGAAGCCGCTGCTGGCCGAGTGACCATTGAGAAAACAAGGGGAATCCCTATGGGTTCCCAGGTGGTTGGCTTTATCCCGGATTATCCATTAGAGCCAAAGCACTGTTGTAGGAGCGGCGCCCTCGCCGCGATTTTCGTCCGCATTCGCGCCGGGGGCGGCGCTCCTACAGGCACGAACATTCCAATGGATAATCCGGGTTCAAGCCTATGCGCGTTTAGCTCGCGCCTCCGCAATGAGCG
>JAUYEK010000416.1 GCA_030691435.1 Sulfuricella sp.
ATGCCGATCCTGGTCAGGGTTTCGCGGATCTTGTGGACATCCGCCTGCTGGCTGTAGCTCACCTCCATCACCGTGCCGCCGGTGAAGTCCACCCCCAGGTTAAGACCCTTCAGCCCCAGCGCCGCCACCGCCGCGATGAACGTCACCAGCGAGATAAAGGTCGTCAACCGCGCATAACTCATGAACGGGATATCGCGTTTGATATGGAAAAATTCCAGCATGTTCGTTTCCTTGAAAATACCTGACTACTCTAGCCGCAAATTTTTTTAGCCCCCTCTCCCCAACCCTCTCCCACCAAGGGAGAGGGGGCGAACGTGAAAGGCGCTTGTTTTAAATCGAAACTTTATCCAGCCTGGCCTTGCGTCCGTAGCTCAGGTTAACCATACCGCGCGACACTACCACGGCGCTGAACATCGAAGTCATGATGCCCAGGCACAACACCACCGCAAACCCGCGTACCGGGCCGGAACCCAGCCAGAACAACGCCACACCGGCAATCAAAGTGGTGATATTGGAATCGAGAATGGTGGAGAATGCCCGCTCGTAGCCGGCATGGATCGCCGCCTGCGGCGAGGAGCCATTTCGGATTTCCTCGCGGATGCGCTCGTTGATCAGCACGTTGGCGTCGATCGCCATACCCACCGTCAAGGCGATACCGGCCATGCCGGGCAGGGTCAGGGTGGCCTGCAGCAGCGAAAGAATCGCCACCAGCAGCAACACGTTGACGCCCAGCGCCGCCGTCGAGATCAGTCCGAAGAAGCGGTAATAGAAAATCATGAAGATCGAAATGGCGATGAAACCGTAGATGTTGGAATTAAAACCCTTGGCGATGTTCTCCGCGCCCATGCTCGGGCCGACGGTGCGTTCCTCGATGATGTCCATCGGCGCCGCCAGCGCACCGGCGCGCAGCAGCAGCGAAACGTCGCTGGCTTCCATGGTGGTCATGCGGCCCGAAATCTGCACCCGGCCGCCGCCGATTTCCTCGCGGATCACCGGCGCGGTGATCACTTCGCCCTTGCCCTTTTCGATCAGCAGGATCGCCATGCGCTTGCCCACGTTATCGCGCGTCAGCTGCTTGAAGATGCGCGCACCGCGGCCATCCAGGTTGATATGCACGGCCGGTTCGCCGCTCTGGCCTTCGAAGCCGGGTTGCGCGTCGCTGATGTAATCGCCGGTCAGCACCACGCCCTTCTTCACCAGCAGGGGCAAACCCTTGCGCTCGGTGTAAAGCTCGCTGCCGAAGGGAATCTGGCCAGTCTGTATTGCGACCGTCACGTCGTGCTCCTCGTCCACCATGCGGATTTCCAGGGTGGCGGTGCGACCGAGAATATCTTTCGCCTTGGCGGTGTCCTGCACGCCGGGCAGCTGCACCACGACGCGGTCGGTGCCCTGCTGCTGGATGATCGGTTCGGCCACGCCGAGCTCGTTGATGCGGTTGCGCAGGGTGGTGATGTTCTGCTGCAGGGCGAATTCCTGGATGCGCTTCTGCGCCTCCAGCTTGAGGCTGGCCACCAGCTTGAAGTCGGCGCCCTCGTCGACTTCCTTCAGCAGCAGGTCGGGCGAGGTCTTCTGCAGCTCATCCATCGCCTTCTTGCGCGATTCGGCATCGCGGAATTTGATCTCCACCGCCTGATCCTGCCGGGCAATACCGGCATAAGCGATTTTCTTCTCGCGCAAGCTGGTGCGGATATCGCCGTTATACCGATCAAGCGCCTTGGTGATCGCCCCCTTCATGTCCACCTGGAGCAGGAAGTGCACCCCGCCGCGCAAGTCCAGGCCGAGGTACATCGGCAGCGCGCCCAGGCTGGAAAGCCACTTGGGCGAGCTCGACAGCAGGTTGAGCGCCACCACGAAATTCTCCCCGAGCTGCGACTGGAGAATATCCTTGGCCTTGATCTGGGTGTCCGCATCGGCAAAGCGCACCTTCACGCCGGAGGAGTCGAACGCGACGCCCTGGGAGGCGAGATTGTTTTTCTTCAGCACCTCCTCGACCTGTTTCATCAACCCCGAGTCCACCTTGGTCATGCCGCGCATCGGCGAAACCTGGACCGCAGGCGATTCACCGAAGAAATTGGGCAGGGTGTAAATCAGGCCGAACAGCATCGCCACGGCGATGACGAGGTATTTCCACAGGGGATAACGGTTCATGAGTAAATTCCGTGAGGGGTGAGAGGTGAGGGGTGAGGCGGAAAAGCTAGCGGCGAGGGGGTTTGACTTCCCGCCTCACCCCTCACCTTCTTACCCCTCACCTATCGCTTCTTACTTAAATTTCCTTGATCGTGCCCTTCGGCAGCAGAGTCGTAATCGCCGACTTTTGCACATGGATCACCACATTCGGGGCGACTTCCAGGCCGACGTAGGCTTCGCCCACTTTCGCCACCTTGCCCAGTTCGCCGCCGGCGGTGACCACTTCGTCGCCCTTTTGCAGCGACTCGATCATGTTCTTCTGCTCCTTGGCGCGCTTCATCTGCGGGCGGATCATCATGAAGTAGAACAGCGCGAAAATCACGATCAGGGGCAGGAACTGTTGCAGGCTGCCCATCATATCGGCCGGCGCGCCATCGGCGGCATGTGCAAGACTAATCAGCATATTAGGTTCTCCATCATGAAAAAATAACGTGGCATTTTATCACGACCCCGCCACCCGCGCTTGCCTAAACTCCTGCACGAATTCGGCAAAGCGCCCCTGCTCGATGGCAGCGCGTATGCCCTGCATCAATTCCTGGTAATAGTGCAGGTTGTGGATGGGGTTGAGGCGCGCGCCGAGAATCTCGCCGATGCGGTGCAGGTGGTGCAGATAGGCACGGGTGAAATTGCGGCAGGTATAGCAGCCGCAGGCCTCGTCCAGCGGCCTCGTGTCCAGCCGGTATTGGGCATTCTTGATCCTGACCGTGCCGAAGCGGGTGAACAGCCAGCCGTTGCGGGCATTGCGCGTCGGCATCACGCAGTCGAACATGTCCACCCCGCGCGACACCGCATCGACGATGTCCTCCGGCGTGCCGACGCCCATCAGGTAGCGCGGCTTGTCTGCCGGCATCTGCGGCGCGACATGGTCGAGGATGCGCAGCATGTCCTCCTTCGGCTCACCCACCGACAGCCCGCCGATGGCATAACCGTCGAAGCCGATATTCACCAGCCCAGCCAGCGATTCGTCACGCAGGCTCTCGTGCATGCCCCCCTGGACAATACCGAACAGCGCATTGGGATTGCCCTCGTGGGCGCGCTTCGAACGCTCCGCCCAGCGCAGGGAAAGTCGCATCGAATCCCCAGCCTGCTGCAAATCGGCCGGGTGAGGCATGCACTCGTCGAAGATCATCACGATATCGGAGTTCAGCACCTTCTGGATCCGCATCGACTCCTCCGGCGTCAGGAAGCAGCGGTCGCCGTTCACCGGCGACTGGAACTTCACGCCCTCTTCCGTGATCTTGCGCAGTTCGCCCAGGCTGAACACCTGGAAGCCGCCGCTATCCGTCAGGATCGGCCCATCCCAGCCCATGAAACGGTGCAGCCCGCCGTGCGCCGCTATCACCTCCAGGCCGGGGCGCAGCCACAGATGAAAGGTGTTGCCGAGCACGATGTGGGCGCCGATTTCCTTCAGTTCGGCGGGCGACATCGCCTTGACGGTGCCGTAGGTGCCTACCGGCAT
>JAUYEK010000423.1 GCA_030691435.1 Sulfuricella sp.
CCAAGGGTCTCAAGATCACCACGGACAACCGCGTGCTGTTCCATCGCGTGGCGAACACGCTTAACTATCTCGACATCAAGACCGTGATCGTGTCCTGCGGCACCTGCATGGATCAGCTGCTGAAATACCAGTTCGACAAGATCTTCCCCGGCTGCCGCCTGCTCGACATCCACGAATACCTGATGGAGAAAGGGCTGAAACTGGAAGGCGTGACAGGCACACGCTACATGTACCACGACCCCTGCCACACCCCGATCAAGACCTACAACCCGCTGAAAGTGGCCAACGATCTGCTCGGCGGCGGCGTCAAGTTGTCCGACCGCTGCTGCGGCGAATCCGGCACGCTGGCGGTAACCCGGCCCGACATCTCCACCCAGGTACGCTCCCGCAAGCAGGAGGAAATCATTAAGGTTGCAGCCGAAATAAACCAGGGAACCGTTTCCGGCGGAAACCCGAAGATTAAATTATTGACATCCTGCCCCTCTTGTTTGCAGGGACTATCCCGCTATAATGATGACACGGGCATTGAGGCCGATTACATCGTGGTGGAAATGGCACGGCATCTTCTCGGTTCGGCCTGGATGGAAGACTATATCGCCAATGCGAACAATGGCGGCATCGAACGGGTGCTGCTATAACAGCGGAATGGCCACAAAAAAGCACAAAAATCGCAAAATGCCCCTCTGCCTCTTTGTGTTTCTTGTGCCTTTTTGTGGCTATTGACCAATGATCTGTGAACTGTGCGACGGTGTAGGCGGTGAAGTGTTGTGGCGGGATGCGCTGTGCCGGGTGGTGCTGGTCGAAGACCGCGACTATCCCGGCTTCTGCCGCGTCATCTGGACGAACCATGTCAAGGAGATGACCGACCTGCCGGTAGTGGAACGCCGGCACCTGATGGATGTGGTGTTCGCGGTGGAAAGTGCGGTTCGGCAGAAGCTGCAACCGGACAAAATCAATCTGGCCAGCCTGGGAAACCTGACTCCGCATCTCCACTGGCACGTTATCCCGCGCTGGATTGGCGACCGGCATTTCCCCAACCCGATCTGGGGTGAAATGCGGCGTGATGCGCAGCCAGCAGCGCCCGAGAAGCTGGCGGAAGGCTTGCGTACTATAATCCATGAGGCCCTGCATCCCGCCTCGGACTGATAGCATCCAACTGTCACAGCGATTCGCCGTGACAGTTTCCCTCTCTCCTAACTCTCTCCCGGGGGGAGAGAGGGACGAGGTCTCGCTTCGCGAGTTTCACTTTAATGGAGGCTCCCATGAACTCACCCGCGCTTCCTGAACCAGCGCAATCGCCCCAGTTCAGCGACGCCATTACCTGCAGGCAATGGCTGAAAACGCTGCCGCTGACCAATGTCCCCCTGGCGCATGCCGTCCTCACCGCCCAGATGGAGTTGCTCAACCGGGCTCCCTTCGCTTCTCTGGAGCGCCTCAAGATCAATGAGCTGCTGCGTGACCCGGTCGCCTTTGTGCAGCTGGAGATGGCCAGGAAATACCTCGGCAAGCCCGTGCCGCTCGAGACCGTCCAGCTCAATAACTGGCACAACGTAGTCGGCCTCTGGGCTGCGCTGGGCGCGGCCTACCGGCTTTCCCTGCAGGCCTGCCTGGAAGGCGACTCCGGCGTCGCCGCGCACGCCGCCCTGATCACCCAGCGTTGCCTGCGCTACACCGGCCTGCAGTTGATGGAGCACTACCGCATCTACCGCGAAATCGAAAAGAGCGTGTGGAAACAGGCGCACGAGTTGTATGCCCTCGCGGAGCAGCGAGGTTACGCCATGGACGTGGTGAGAGACAGCCTGAACAAGCAAACCGATAGCGCCACCTGCGCGGCCTCCTATGCCCAGATTCTGCTCGCCGACCTGGCCGACCCTTACCGCTTGACGCCCAGACAGCTATCCCTGCTGGACCGGTGGCTGGATAAATGGGGGGTGCGCGTCACGATCACCGCCACTCCGCCGGAAGACACTTCATTGTCTATAATCGGGGTGGATCTGGCCTCGTCGGTGCCTCCCGTCATGGTGCGCGACGACGTGAAACTGGCCAACCCCCGCTATCTCGACACCGACCGGCTCGCCACCACTTTCCGCAAGCGCATCAAGCAGCTCCGAAAGAATGAAGATCCCGCCGCGCTGGGACTGGGCGAGGACTGCGTGCAGCCCGACTGCGAGGCCCTGCTGACCGTGCTTTACCAGCACTGGTGCGAGTCCGCACCGAAACGCAGGAACTTTACCCGCCGACCGGGTGCGGACAAGGCTCAGGCCGCGCTCGGCATGGCGGCAATCCACTTTTTCCTGGGCGGAGAAAAACCCTTCAAGCAACCAGGCGAAAAAACAAACCTCAGCACGCGCGAAATCGAGGATCTGCAATTCTTCGGCCGCATCAGCGATCAGACGGAAAAGCTGCATATTTCGCAACTGGGATTCGGCCTCGAAACCTGGCAGATTCAGGATGAAGGCGCGCTCGGCTTCCGCCTGGCCCGGCCGGACAAAGGCGGCATGCGCATCAGCCTGAAGCAGCTCATCGCCATACGTCCGGCGGACAGCAACACCTATGCGCTGGGCGCGATCAAATGGCTGATCTTTCCCTCGAACGATGGACTTAATATCGGCGTTCGTGTCCTGCCCGGCGTACCGCTCGCCATCGCCGCACGTCCCGTGTCGCTGATGACGGATGCCACCAGCAAGTACGTCCAGTCCTTTCTGCTCCCGGATCTGCCCGTGCTGAAAGAAACCACCAGCCTGGTGCTACCGCCGGGCTGGTTCGCTCCTGGCAGGCTGGTGGAAATCCATACTGGCGAAGAGCCCATAACCGTCAGGCTGCACAGCCTGATTGAAAAAGGCAGCGATTACGAGCGGGTGGGGTTTGTCAAAGTATAGAAATTATTGGCCGCAAAAATGCGCAAAATCCACAAAAATCGTGTCCCTTATGCGCCTTGATTTTGGGCCTTTTGTGCTTCATTGCGGCTATCCGAATTTTTGATTTCGATCAGCCGCCGCGCCGGGAAACAGGCGCTGAAGGTGCTGCCCTTGCCCGGCGTGCTTTCGATTTCGAGCCGCGCTTGATGGCGTGTCAGGGCATGCTTGGCGATGGCCAGTCCCAGGCCGGTGCCGCCGGTTTCACGTGAGCGGCTGCGGTCTACCCGGTAAAAACGCTCAGTGAGGCGCGGAATGTGCTGCGGCTCGATGCCGATACCGCTGTCCTGCACGCTGAACACTCCTTCCCCCTCCCACTCTTCCCATTGCAGCACGATCTCGCCGCCATCCGGCGTGTAACGAATGGCATTGCTGACCAGGTTGCCGAAAGCGCTGCGCAGCTCGTCCTCGTTGCCCAGCAGCCAGCGCTCCGAAGCCAGGTCAAGCCGTAGCCGGTGCCGTCCAGCGCTCAAGGAGAGGGCATCCTTCAACAAATCCCGCAGCAGGCGCGGCACCTCGACTTTTTCTTCCCGATGGGCAGTGTGGCTGCTTTCCAGCCGCGACAGCATTAACAAATCCATGACAAGATGCTGCATGCGGGTGGTCTGGTCGAACATCAGGTTCAGATAGTGTCGGGTCTGGGTTTCATCCAGATGCGCCATGTCCACCAGCGTTTCGAGAAAGCCGCCAACCACGGTCAGCGGCGTGCTCAGTTCGTGGGAAACATTGGCGACGAAATCGCGGCGCATGGTCTCGACCCGTTCGAGCTGGGTAATGTCGCGGCTGATCAGGAGCTTCTGTTCGTCTCCAAAAGGGATCAGCTGAATCGACAGCACCAGTTCGCGGTTGCGGGTGGATTTGAATATCAGCGGCTCGCGATAATTATGCGCCACCAGGTAATCGGTAAACTGGGCCTGGCGGATCAGATAGGTCATCCACTGCCCGCGGTCGCGATCGAGGTTGATGCCGAACTGCGTCTCGGCCACCGGATTGCACCACTCGATCTGGCCGCTGCTGTTCATCATCACGACCCCGTCCGGCATCGCCTCGCCCGCCTGCTGGAAACGCTCCAGCGCATTGGAAAGATTGTGCCGGCTATCGGATTGCCGCCGCTCCAGCTGGTAAAGCACGGCAAATGCTTCTTCCCACAATCCGGATCCGTGCGGCACCGTCCCGACATCCGGCTTCTGCAACCAGCCATCCAGCGCATTCAGGTTGCGCAAGTGATGGAAAAGGTAAAGCAGCAGCAGGACGACCATCAGGATCAACGCCGGAACCGCGCCGGCCGCCGCCCACAGGACGAGCGGAGCGGCCGCCAGCAGGCCGAGCGTCATCAATGAACGCCACCAGAAACTAAGCATGAGGGAGGGTTGGGGATCTGAACATGGGAACGAGGACTATTTTAGATGAGTTTTTAGTTATCAGTCGTCAGTTTTCAGTTGTGGGTCAGGCTTTAGCCCGACATGTACGGCTGAAGCCGTACCCACAGGGACATATCACCCCTTAAGTATGCACCGACAGCCGGTAACCGGAGCCCCGCACCGTCTGGACCAGGCCGTCATGTCTGGTCGCTTCGAGCGCACAGCGCAAACGGCGGATATGCACGTCAACGGTGCGGTCTTCGACAAACACATGGTTGCCCCAAACCTGGTCGAGCAGCTGCGCCCGGGAATACACCCGCTCGGGATGGGCCATGAGGAAATGCAACAGGCGAAATTCCGTCGGCCCCAGTTCGATCGGCCTGTCGTTGCCGGTTACCCGATGCGTCGCAGGGTCGAGGCGCAAGCCGGTCACCTCCACCGCATCACCCGCCATCTGCGGCGCACGGCGGCGCAGCACCGCCTTGATGCGGGCATTCAACTCGCGCGGGCTGAATGGCTTGGTAATGTAGTCATCGGCGCCGGTTTCCAGGCCGGTGATCTTGTCCTGCTCATCGCCCCGCGCCGTCAGCATGATGATAGGCACATCCCGCGTACGGCCGTCGGCCTTGAGACGCCGGGCAAACTCCACCCCGCTCATGCCCGGCAGCATCCAGTCGAGCAGGATCATGTCGGGCAGCGACTCGCGCACCAGGGCCAGCGCCTGCTCGGCGCTATCGGCGACCACGGGGCGATGCCCTGCCTGTTGCAGATTGAGCACCACCAGCTCCCGGATCGCGGGCTCGTCTTCCACCACCAGAATCATTGCCGACATAGCCGTTCCTGCGTAACCGATCGAATAAAATAACGGATATTATGTCGCCAATATGACAATTTGATGACAAAAATGCGATGGCCGTCGCGGCCGGGTTCAATCCAGTTTATGTTTTACCTTAAGTCGGTTATGATTTCCACTTTCAATTGAACCGCTTCCCCCTGAACAGCATGGAAAAAACCACCCATTTCGGTTTTCAGACCGTCGAGGAATCTCAAAAGGCGAAGAAGGTCGCGGAAGTGTTCCACTCCGTGGCAGAGCGCTATGACCTGATGAACGATCTGATGTCGGCCGGGCTGCACCGGCTGTGGAAGCATTTCACCATCGAACAGAGCGGAACCCGGGAAGGCAGCCGGGTGCTCGACATCGCCGGCGGCAGCGGCGACCTGTCACGCGCCTTCGCCAAGCGCGTCGGCAATAGCGGACAGGTGATCCTTACCGACATCAACAGCTCGATGCTCGGGGTCGGTCGCGACCGGCTGCTGGACGACGGCATCGTTCCCCTGGCGGCACAGTGCGATGGAGAAAAGCTGCCGTTCCCGAGCAACGATTTCGACTGCGTCACCGTCGCCTTCGGCCTGCGCAACATGACCCACAAGGATGCGGCGCTGAAAGAGATGTACCGCGTCCTGCGCCCCGGCGGGCGGCTCCTGGTGCTGGAGTTCTCCAAAATATGGAAACCGCTGCAACCCCTGTATGATGTCTATTCGTTCAAGGCGCTGCCGGTGATGGGCAAGCTGGTGGCGGACGACGAAGAAAGCTACCGCTATCTCGCCGAATCGATCCGCATGCACCCCGGACAGGAAGAGCTGAAGCAGATGATGGAACAAGCGGGCTTCGAGCGTGTCGAATATTTCAACCTGAGCGCGGGCGTTGTCGCCCTGCACAAAGGCTTCAAATTTTAGCCAAGGAGATTCAACCATGAACAAATTTTTCACCCTGTTTTTCGTTGCACTGATCAGCTTCGGCCTGACCGCCCAGGATGCCGACGCCAAACGCATGGGTGGCGGCAGCAGCATCGGCAAACAGCGCTCGACCACATCCCAACAGACGGCAACGCCGCCCAAACCGGCTCAAGCCCCTGCGGCGGCGCCGGCCCCGGCTGGCGGCAACAAATGGCTCGGCCCGCTGGCAGGCCTGGCAGCGGGCGGCCTGCTCGCCTCCATGTTCATGGGCGGCGGCTTGGGCGGCCTGGCTGGCGGCATCGGCAACATCCTGATGATTCTCGCCCTGGTTGGCGGCGCGTTCTTTATTTTCCGCATGTTGAAGAAGCCACAGCCGCAGCCGATGCAGTATGCCGGCAATATTGAGCGGAACACCGTGTCCGACATGGTGGCCACCGGCGGCTCTGCCGCGCCAAGCGCCGCCATGATGCAGGCCAACACCGGCTCCCGCCCGGCCTGGTTCGAGGACGAGCCTTTCCTGCGCGAAGCAAAAAAGCAGTTTCTCCGCCTGCAGGACGCCAACGACCGCGGCGACATCAACGACATCCGCGAGTACGTCACGCCGGAAATGTATGCCGAAATCAGCATGCAAATTCAGGAACGCAATGGCCGGGCAAATAAAACTGAAGTGGTGACGCTCAATGCCGAGATCGCCGATGTGGCCACCGAAGGCGACGTGGTGACCGCCAGCGTGCGCTTCTCCGGCATGATCCGCGAAGAAGCCAATGGCCCGGCTGAGGCCTTCAGCGAAATCTGGCACATCCAGAAATCCCAGTCGCTGCCCAACGCCACCTGGTTCATCTCGGGCATCCAGCAGGTCTAGAGGATGCCCTCTCCTCACTCCTCTCCCGCAAGCGGGAGAGGAGGCGAACGAGAAAGGCGCTTGTTTTGACCCCGAACGCACAGCCCGGCAGCGCGGTTTCG
>JAUYEK010000428.1 GCA_030691435.1 Sulfuricella sp.
GGTTGCGGCGATGTCCTTGGGGTACACCCCACATAGGCCGGCGCCTTCAGTATGTACTTTGAGCATGATTTCCGTCGCTTGTTCGAGAGTCTTGGAAAAATATTGCTGTAGTACCTCGACGACAAACTCCATCGGAGTGAAGTCATCGTTCAGCAGCACCACGTTGAACAGTGGCGGGGACTTCAGCCTGCTTCTTACCGTTTCCAGTACTGGAGTTTCTTGACGCTTGCTGCCCATTCGCTTCCTTTAAGCATACTAAAATTAATTTGATGCTGTCTGTGAATTTTTCAAGTACCCATGAAAAAAATGGTGAGGGGTGAGGGGTGAGGAGCAAAACCGGGGCGGCGCCGCTTTTGACTTTTCTCCTCACCCCTCACCCCTCACCGCTTTAAGGTTTCTTGGTGAGCTCGGCATGTTCGATGCGCAATGCCTTGAGTCTAACCTCTGCAATGGAAAGTTGGTAGAAATCGCCGTCGCCCGCCTTCAAGCCGAGCTGCAACTGCTCGATGGCAGCGACCAGCCTGCCCTGGCGAGCGTAGGCTTCGGCCTGCGCCTGGTGGGAGAGCAGCATCTTGCCCTGCATGGCGTAGCCTTGCGCCTGCAATTCGTAGAGCCGGCCGTCGTTGGGGAAGCGGCGCAGCCGGTCGCCGACCAGCTTCAGCGCATCGCCGCTGTGGCGGTTCTGCAGCAGGGCTTCGGCATGGCCGTACACCAGCGCCCGGTGATTGGGAAAGCTTTTCAGTGCTGCCTGGTACTGGGCGAGGGCGGCGCCTTGCGGGCCGGCGGCAGTCTTGATCTGAGCGCCCAGGTTTTCGATAATTGCGTTGGGCGCAGCGGCATTGCGCAACTGCGCCAGTTCCTGCTCGGCGCGCGCGGTCTCCTTGGCGCGTAGCAGGGCAGCTGTCAGGCCGTAGCGGCTGGCGGCTTCGCTGCTGTATTTCTTTTCGCGCAGCGCTTCCTCGAAGTGGGCGATTGCCTGCTGCGGCGTTCCTTCGTCTGCGCGCAGTTTGGCGCGCACCAGCTGAAATTCCAGGCTGTCAGGAACCTGGCGGTAGGGCTTGTTTTCCAGGCGGTTCTGCAGGTCGGCAATGCGTTCGCTGGTGATCGGGTGAGTGCGCAGGTAATCCGGCGCGTTATTTTCGTACAAGCGGTTGAATTTTTGCAGCCGTTCGAAGAAAGAAGCCGCGCCGCGCGGGTCGAACCCGGCCTGGGTCAGAGTTTGCAGGCCAATACGGTCGGCCTCGCGCTCGTGCTCGCGGGTGAAGTCGAGCTGGGTCTGGATGGAAGTCGCTTGCGCTGACGCCATGGCGGCATTGGCAACTTGCGGATTGGAACGCGCAGCCAGGATCGCCACCGCCAGCATGGCGAGCGAGGTAATCGCGCTTTGCTCCTGTTTGGCGATGATGCGCGCCAGATGGCGCTGCGTGACGTGGGCGATTTCGTGGCCGAGCACGGCGGCGAGCTCGGATTCGCTCTGTGCCGCGAGTATCAGTCCGGTGTGTACGCCGATAAACCCACCTGGCAGGGCAAAGGCGTTCAGGGTGCTGTCGCGCAGTACGAAAAATTCGAAATCCTGGCGATTTTCCGCGCTGGAGGCCACCAGCCGGTAGCCGAGGTTGTTGAGATAGTCGGTCAGTTCGCTATCGTCCACCAGGCTGCGGTCATGGCGGACGTCAGCCATGATGGCCTCGCCGATGCGGCGCTCGGTTTGCGGGGAGAATCCGCTTTGCGATGCCTCGCCCAAGTCGGGCAGGCCATCGGCCAACACGCCCGGCATGGTGAGCAGCGGGATGAGAAGGGCTAGGTGGCGTAAATTCATGGTGCTATGATAATCGCTTTGAAGCATAAGTTCATCTTGGAAAAAGCAGTTTAAGCCACAGAGCTCACAGAGAACACAGAGAGAACAAGGCGTTACGATACGTTCCCTCTGCACTCGACGGTGAAGGTGGCGATTCGCCAAGCTCTTGGTTTTCTCTGTGAACTCTGTAGTTCTCTGTGGCTATCTGCTTTTTCCTGATTCATTACCCAGGTGCCAAATATGAGCGGATTTACCCATTTTGACGAGGCTGGACAGGCGCATATGGTGGGCGTGGCGGAAAAACCGGAAACTCGCCGTATCGCCCGCGCTGCCGGCAGAATTACCATGCAGCCCGCCACTCTGAAGCTGATTCTGGAGGGCGGGGCCAAAAAGGGCGATGTACTCGGCGTTGCCCGCATCGCTGCGATCCAGGCTTCGAAGCGCACCTCCGAATTGATTCCCTTATGCCACCCGCTCGCGCTCACCAGGGTCGGCGTGGAGTTTAACGTGGACGAATCCAATGCGGCGATCGAGTGCATCGTCACGGCGGAAACCCTGGGGCGCACCGGCGTCGAGATGGAGGCGCTGACTGCTGCGAGCGTCGGTTTGCTGACGATCTACGATATGTGCAAGGCGGTGGATCGTGGCATGAGGATGGATGGCATCCGCCTGCTGGAGAAGCAGGGCGGCAAATCGGGCCACTGGGTGGCGGCAGATTGAAACAAGCGCCCTTCACCATTGCTTCCTCTCCCTCCGGGAGAGGATTGAGGTGAGGGTTGGCCGCCCCTCATCCCAACCTTCTCCCCAAAGGGAGAGGGGCAAACGTAAAAAATACTAGTTATGATCCGCGACCTGCGCATTAAAAAAGTCATTGTAGGCAGGCTGTTTTTTGGTATATTAGCGAACTCTGATTTTCTTGTTGAAGGAAAATATCGCCATGTTTGGATCCAATATGTTCGGCATCAAGGAAATTGATGTGGCTGGGCTGCACTCCCTGCTGAGCGAGAAAAAAAATCTCGCCCTGGTGGATGTGCGCAGCGATAACGAAGTCGCTTACGGCGTGATCGAAGGCGCGCTGCACTTGCCCTTGCACCTGTTGCCGATCAAGGCTGACGAGCTCGACAAGGATGTCCATACCATCTTCTATTGCCGTTCCGGCGCGCGTTCGGCGCAGGCCTGCGCCTTCATGGCGGCCAAGGGGCACGACAACGTGTATAACCTGCAGGGTGGCATTATGGCCTGGACGCAGTCCGGTCTGGCACTCGCCAAGGCGGCTTGATTTTTGTCAGAGGATAGTCGCGGCTGTTGCAATTTACCCTTATCTATATTATAAAATCCCCTTTTTACATCTAAACCCCACACTGAAGGAGACTGAGAAAAATGAATTTCGATAAAGAATTGGACGCCAGCGGTTTGAACTGCCCCCTGCCCATCCTGCGCACCAAGAAAGCTCTCGCCGAATTGACTGCCGGTCAGGTGCTGAAAGTGGTTGCGACCGACCCGGGTTCCGTCAAGGATATGCAGGCCTTCGCCAAGCAGACCGGCAACGAGTTGCTGTCTTCTACTCAGGAAGGCGGCAAATACCAGTTTTTCCTCAAGAAGAAATAATAAATAAGAATAGTTTGAACAAATAATAACTATCTACCATCCGGAGGCAACAAAACATGTCGAAGAAGCTTGCAATCATCGCGACCAAGGGCACCCTGGACTGGGCTTATCCCCCTTACATTCTGGCTTCGACCGCCGCGGCGCTGGGCTATGAAGTGCAGATTTTCTTTACTTTCTATGGCTTGCAATTGGTGCGCAAGGATACGAGCTGCCTCAAGATCAGCCCGTTGGGGAACCCCGGCATGCCGATGAAGATGCCTTTCGGGCCGAAATGGTTCAGGGACATCAACTGGAATATTCCCAACATCATCCAGGCGAATGTCCCGGGTTTCGAGTCGTTTGCGACCATGCTGATGAAGCAGACCATCGCCAACAACGGCGTTGCGACCATTCCCGAACTGCGCGAGCTATGCCAGGAGGCCGAGGTGAAATTCCTCGCCTGCCAGATGACCGTGGAACTGTTCGGCTTCGAGCACAGCGATTTCATCGACGGGATCGATTACGTGGGCGCTGCGACGTTCTTCGAGTTTGCAGGGGAATCGGATATCTGTCTGTACATTTGATGTATGGCGGCAGGTTGATCTGAGGCAACCAAAAAAGGGCAGGCGATATCGCCTGCCCTTTTTTGTTTTGGGTCTTGATTCCATTTCTCGATCAACCCAGATTGCCCATTGGAATGTTCGTGCAT
>JAUYEK010000362.1 GCA_030691435.1 Sulfuricella sp.
GGTGTAATGTTTGAGCGTTCAGTCCAAAGCGGCAAACGATGAGTAATAACCCGATAGAAGATCGACTCCGGGCGGCATACGGTGCGCTGGGCCCGGACAGCAATCCTGCGACGGAGGCCGATGTTGTCGTGTCGCTGCAAACCGAACCGGTGATATTTCCCAGGGAAAAGGTCATCACCGTGACGGTCTACGTGCTGGGGGTCACCGATTTCCACGAGCCGGATGTTTTCGTTACCCAGGTGACCTGCACCGAGCAGGAGTACTACGAGGAATTCCTCCATCTCGCCGTGGCGGAAGAGCGAGCCAAGGAGCACGGGTTCGTCGATCCGCTGTTTTCATTCGACGAGCGCGAAAAAAACATCATCGACAAGTTGCGCGGCCTGTTTGGAAAATAAAGGGATGAACCACTATCACGTTGCGTTTGTGGACAACGAGGGCACATTCTATTCCGCCTCGGTGGAAACGCCTCACGACCTGTTTACCACTGCGGGGATCGACAGGCTGCTAGAACTGGCCGAAAGGCTGGATCAGGACGAGCCAGTTGCGGTGATCGGCATCATCCCGCTGAAGTCGTAAGCGCCGACTTTACATCACGCTACCGAACGAGACATCTACACTGTATGGCGGCAGGGGCAGTCCCGCAATCTTGCAAGCCTGGACGACCGGACCTCTGGGGAACAAGTGGTAGAGGTGTTTTTTGTCGGCCAGCTGCGAGAAGTTGTCCTCGAGTAGGCGCATAACGGCGCGGCCGTTCGGGCAAGGGCCGCAACGCTGATAATGGTCGCGAAGAAAATGGATCATGTCCCAGTGCTCTTTCGACAATGTGATGCCTTCTTCCTCTGCCAAATCTTGCGCAATCTGCTCGGACCAGTCTCCGAGTTCGATATATTCTACGCCCAGAATGTCGTCTCCATAATCGGTGAATTGGTTGATGTCATCCATTTCCCACCTCCTCCGCTTGACGCGGAACATTGCCGCGCTCTGGCGGCACCTTATGAATTCTGTATTATTCATATTTAATTTCTAGTTTAGTTGAGCGCATTAGTCAAGTTCACTATACTGACTTTAAGAGATTTTCAAAATTTGAGGGAAACATGATGACAAGCGAAGCGTTCATTCCGAAGAACGAACTGGAAAAAAAACTCCTGGCAACGTGGGAAGGTCGCCTGTCGGGCGACGAGTTCATGCATGAACTGCTGGTTTCTGAGGTGTTCATGCCGATCGAGGACGACGAGGTGATGCCGGGCGTGCAGCGATCCTCCCGCGCCCAGCCGCTGGTGCTCGAAGCCGAAGACGGAGCCAGGGTTATTGCGGTGTTCACCAGCCCGGATCGGGCCAAGCCTTTTCTCAAGGATTTCCCCCTCTATCGCGGCGGGCTGCTGACCGAATTCAAGTGGGTTCTGGAAAAGATGGGCGTCGGCCACGGCGTCGCGCTCAATCCCGGCTGTGAAGTCGGCTTCGACATGGAGCCGGAAATATTGAGCCAGCTTAGTTAAACCCAGATAATCCATTAGAGCCAAAACACCGCTGTAGGAGCGGCGCCCTCGCCGCGATTTGCGGCCGCATTCGCGCCGAGGGCGGCGCTCCTACAGGCACGAACATTCCAATGGATTATCTGGGTTAAATTAAACTGGAGCAGGGATTTCGCCGTCTGATCTTAGGGAGCCGGATATGTCGCAACTATTGAATTTATCCAGAGCGGCGCGCCTGGTGGGCGTGACGAGGGTGGTGCTGCAGAAGAAAATCAAGGATGGGGTGCTGGCGTCTTTCGACGGCATGGTGGCTGCCGGGGAATTGCTGCGCGTTTATCCCGATATCCAGTTCGAGGACAACACGTTTTTCGAACGGATGGCGCAGACCAAGGAAATTGCGTTTGGCGTGCGTGCATTCGAGCGCTTGCCGAACAAGGAAGTCCTGGCGGCTAGGCTGACCGGCCTGGGCAAGGAATTATCCGACACCCAGGCTGAGCTGATGCGTTACCGTACCATTGCCGAGGAGCTGGAGCAGCAGCTCAAAACATGGGATAACGCGGGCGAAGAAGTGCAGGCTGCCGCGGCTTCCCTCAAAACGTGGCTGCACCAGATACTCCAGGCCGGCGAGTATCGAGCCGGAACTCCCAATTTAACAATTAGAGACAGCTTCTTGCGCATCATGGCCGCCCACGTACAGCTCCAGCCCAGCGGGCATGAGTTTTTCGTCGAAGGCGCCGATACCCTGCTCGAAGCGGCGCTGCGTGCCGGCCTGGCGCTCAATTACGGCTGCAGCAACGGCAATTGCGGCCAGTGCAAGGCGCGGGTTGTTGAAGGCCAGGTGATGAAAGTGCGGCCCCACGATTATGTCCTGAGCGAAGCCGAGAAATCCTCCGGCTATGCGCTGATGTGCTCGAATACCGCCGTGACCGATGTGGTGATCGAGGCGGGCGAGGCGCATTTCGCATCGGATATCCCGCTCCAGCACATCACGGCGCACGTCAAAAGCATCGAGCAGGCGGGCGACGACATGCTGATACTGAATCTGCAAACCCCGCGCAACAACCGGTTGCGCTTCCTGGCCGGGCAGAATGCGATACTTCAGCTCGGCCACGCGCTCTCGGCGGAATTCCCGGTGGCAAGCTGTCCGTGCGACGACCGCAACCTGCAGTTCCACATTTGCAACCTGCCGGGCAACCCTTTTGCGGATTATGTCGCCACCAGACTGACGAATGGCGAGGCGGTGACGGTGGAAGGCCCGAAAGGCAGTT
>JAUYEK010000370.1 GCA_030691435.1 Sulfuricella sp.
GGCGCCCGCTACGGAATACCCGTCCTTAGCATCCGGGGTAACCGCCAGCGCACTCCCCGCTACCGCCCCGACAAACAACAACAGCAGGGGGAACAGGTAAAGCAGCAGCGTCCCTTTGAACAGGGCCGACTCGTTCATGCCGACCACAACCCGATCGCCGACCTTTGCGCCGACTTCGTTGCTGGCGCGATAAAGTGGCGCCTTCTGGCCAAAAAAGTTTGCCAGTACCGAAGTGCCGCAACTGTTTTCGCTGCAACCGCTGCAACTCGACTTCCGCTCCGCCTGAACGTAGGCGACGGCATGCTCTATTTTCACGACTACCGCTTCAGTTTCTATCATGGCAGGCACCTAATTCTTGCTGACGGAATTCGCGATCTGCATCACGGTAATCGCCGGAACCTCGCCTAATACAGTGATCTGGTGGTCAGCCACCGTGCGCGTATAAACATGGATAGCACCCTGGCGAACCACGCTTTGCATGGGCTTTATCACGGTCGCGACAGGCTCGATGAAAACAGAAACCGTCGCCAGGCCATCAGAAAACACCAGGTGCTTCACCGGCACACCTTTCCCCGGCATCGTGCGCTTCATCACCGTCACCTGGGTAAAACCCGGTGGGAGCTGCTTCACCGCCCAGCCCCAATCGCTTTGCTGAAGTTCCGTCGCGGTTGCCGGTTCACTGGACAACAGAACTTTTTTGCCGACAATTTTCGGCTTGAGGGATTCCTTGTCTATCTGCCCACCGATTTCTACCTGGGTGAAGGCAAACTGGCCGATCACTTCGTTCTTTTCGTTGAGCATACCGGCTTTCAGCAGCAAACCCGTGGCCTGGTCGATCCAGAGCTTGTGCTGGTAACGGTATTGATCCCTGGGCTCGAGGACAATCACCTTGCAAGCATGGCCGGCCACACGGTCGGGCTCGGCGAATCGAGCCCGGTAATTCTCGGCAATACCGCCGAGCTGCCTGGGCAACAGCGCAGGGAAGGATTTTTCGACCTTCCTTTTCTCCACCACGACGGAAGCACTGTTGTCCGGCTTGAAGCACAGCACCTCTTCATTGTGCCGGATCACCTCCCGGGGAGAACCATCCAGCGCCTCGAGCTTTTCGTGCTCGCCGCTTTCATCCTTGATATGGGTGATTTTGCTGGTTTCAATATGGTCGCCGTACTGATAGATGTAGGTGCCGCTGTAATTGAGCTGGTGCGCCGCAGCGGCGACTTTTTTCAACCAGTTCAGCGCATCCGTCTGCTGCGCCACATCCGCCGCCTGCGACACACCATGCAACCCCACCAGCGCGGCTACGGCAAGGACGAGTAATCCGTTCCACCGAACCGAAGACATGAAACGGCGCCTTTTTCCGCCATGCGTCGTTGCATCCCCTTGCCGTATACCCCATACGGCGGCGAGTCTGCGCCTAGCCTGACGAAAAAATCCATCCATTTCATTTGCCCTCGGTTCGGTGGAACGGACTACTAGCGCTCTCATCGGCCTCCATCCCGTGATTGTTCCAGGGACGCACGCTGGTAGTGCCGGGGCAGCTGGACGGCAGGTGAATATTCCTGGTGTGCCGCCAGGTAACCATTGACGTTTATCTCGGATGAGGCACCCGCCGTGCTTGCCTCCGCAACAACGGTATTGGCTGCCGCACCCAGGCCACCCTCATGATTGAATTGCAGCGCCACCCACGCCACCAGGGAAACCGCCGCGACCGATGCCGCGGCAGACAGTGCGATCAAAGGGCGCCGGTGCGGAAGGAATCGCCGGGGAGCCAGAACCGTCGGCTCTTTTGCCAACTGCCCGGCGAATCGTGCGTTGAAATCGGGTGAAAATGGAGAAGTTTGTCTCAAGGAATCGCCGATCAAGTGATACATATTCCACTTCTGCTGCAATTCAGGCTGTTCTCTGACCGAGATCAGCATTTCATTCGCCTCATCATGATCCAGTTCACCATCTGTCAGCGCAGATATTCGACTCTCCATCATGTTTACCACCTCGTATCTTTATCAGGTCCCAGCATAGGTCGCAGCTTCTCGGCGATCGTTTCGCGAGCACGAAAAATCCTCGACCGCACCGTACCAATCGGGCAATTCATCATGCTCGCAATTTCCTCATAACTCAGGCCCTCGATTTCACGCAGCGTGATCGCGGTTTTAAGTTCCTCGGGCAGGCTATCCATCGCCTTGTTCACGGTTTCGGCAACCTGCTTGCTCATCAGTTCATTTTCAGGCGTATTGATATTGCGAAGCTGTTCGGCATCTTCAAAACCTTCGGCCTCTTCGTTGTCGAACTCCGTCGTCGTCGGCGGTCGCCTGCCTTCAGACACCAGATAATTCTTGGCGGCATTGATTCCGATCCGATACAGCCAGGTATAAAAAGCGCTTTCACCCCGGAACGAAGGCAGTGCGCGGTAAGCCTTGATGAACGCCTCCTGGACCACGTCTTCGACTTCGGTCGGGTTACGGATAAAGCGCGACAGCAAACGTGCCAGCTTGCGCTGATACTTCGCCACAAGCAGTTCGAAAGCATGCTTGTCGCCGTGCTGTGCTCGCTCGACCAGTTGCTGGTCAATCTCACGATCACCCATATGGGCCTTCCCTGAACTTCAGCGCCATTATACTTGTCCCCATTGCTGGCAGGGCCTTCCCATGCCATCCAATGGTTTCAGTATAGCGCCCTCATCCATTTCAGGGAACGCGGCCTTTTTCTAACGGTCATGGCAAACCGCCTCCCAGATGGTGAAACAGCGATTCGCCATGACCGTTTCCCTCTCTCCTAGCTCTCTCCCAGAGGGAGAGAGGGACGAGGTCTCGCTTTGCGAGTTTCATATTCAGAGACACCCCTGTCGCAGAATAGTTCACATCACGGAAGGGTTATTGACCGGCCAGTTCCGCGAAAACTCCTCCCTGCCCCGCACCCACGTTGCGTGCTATCATTTCTTTCCACCGCATAGTTAAAGTCAAAGGAACAATGTACATGTCGCATTTTGACGTGATCATCATCGGCAGCGGGCTGGCCGGCATGACGCTGGCGCTGAACCTCGCCGAGAGCAAGCGAGTGGCGATCGTCACCAAGCGTGGGGTGCTGGATGGCGCCAGCGACTGGGCGCAGGGCGGCATCGCCGCCGTGCTGGCGGACGACGACTCGATCGAGGCGCACATCAGCGATACCCTGATCGCCGGCGCAGGGCTATGCGACGAACAAGCCACCCGCTTCGTGGTGGAAAACAGCCGGGCCGCGATCGCATGGCTGATCGAGCAAGGCGTACCCTTTACCCGGGATGCGGACAACACCGCCGGCTACCACCTGACCCGGGAAGGCGGCCACAGCCACCGCCGCATCATCCACGCCGCCGACGCCACCGGCCATGCGGTACAGGTCACCCTGGCGGAAAAAGTCCGTAGCCACGCCAACATCACCCTGCTGGAAAACCACATCGCCATCGACCTGATCACCGGCGGCAAGCTCGAGCTTGAGGACAATGCCTGTCACGGCGTGTATGTTCTCGACAAGAACAGCAGCAAGGTCAGAACCTTTGCCGCCCAGCATATCGTGCTGGCCAGCGGCGGGGCCGGCAAGGTCTATCTTTACACCACCAACCCCGACGTCGCCACCGGCGACGGCGTCGCGATGGGCTGGCGCGCCGGATGCAGGGTGTCGAACATGGAATTTATCCAGTTCCATCCCACCTGTTTGTACCACCCCCACGCCAAATCATTCCTGATCACCGAAGCGGTGCGTGGCGAAGGGGGCATCCTGGTGTTGCGCGACGGCACCCGCTTCATGCCGGATCACGACCATCGCGCCGAACTGGCGCCGCGCGACGTGGTGGCGCGCGCGATCGACTTCGAAATGAAAAAACGCGGTCTGGACTGTGTTTACCTCGACATTTCGCACAAGTCGGCCGCTTTCCTCAGGGAGCATTTCCCCAACATCTACGAACGCTGCCTGGAACTGGGCATCGACATCACGCGCCAGCCCATTCCCGTGGTTCCGGCGGCACACTACAGCTGCGGCGGCATCGTCACCGACCGCTCGGCGCGCACCGACATTCCCAACCTGTATGCCATCGGCGAGGTCGCCTGCACCGGGCTGCACGGCGCCAACCGGCTGGCCAGCAACTCGCTGCTGGAGTGCATGGTATACGCCCAGGCCGCCGCGAAGGACATCCTCAAGCAGCCGCAAACACCGAACGTCGCCCTGCCGGAATGGGATGAAAGCCGCGTCACCGACGCCGACGAGGAAATCGTCATTTCCCACAACTGGGACGAGCTGCGCCGCTTCATGTGGGATTACGTCGGCATCGTGCGCACCAACAAGCGGCTGGAACGGGCGCAGCACCGCATCCGCCTGCTCACCGAGGAAATCAACGAGTATTACCAGAACTTCCGCGTCAGCAATGACCTGATCGAACTGCGCAACCTGGTGCTCACCGCCGACCTGATCGTGCAATGCGCCATGCTGCGCCACGAAAGCCGCGGCCTGCATTACAGCCGGGATTATCCGGAGCAGTTGGCAGAAGCGAAAAACACGGTGCTGGTGCCGGGCGGCAAATAGGGTTAGCTAGAAAAAGCTTATCCACGGATTATCACGGATATACACGGATTATCAATGGGTTGCATAAAGCGTACAGATCACCTTTCGGGTAGCTGACAGCTTAGGCTCAACCGTTTGTTTTATCTGTGTAATCCGTGTTCATCCGTGGATAATAATGTTTTTTGGATTACTCCATCTTCGAGCATCGCCATTTCAGCCACACCCTTAGCCGCCTGAAATCTTCCGCATTGACTGCATCCGGAAGAATCACCAGATGTTTCACCAGGCGGCCGCCCGCCGGTTTCAAATTCAGCACGGTCAAATGAGGGGCAACGAAGCTGCTGCCGAGCAGGGCGGCTTCGTGCCATGCCCCGGTGCGGGTCTGGAATTCGCAGCGACAATCGGCATCGAGCCGCAACGCAACCAGCGAATGCGGCAGCGTGCGCAAACCGTCGCGTCGTAGAGTATGCCAGGCGCTGCCGAAAAACACCGGCATCAGCAATGCGGCGAGCCAATGCGGCAGCGGTGCCAGCCAAGACATGGCGGCGGCAAAACCATGCATTCCCGCGAGCAAACCCGCCAACCTCCGGGACGGCCCGACCGCGATCGTCAGCATCTCCACGCGCAACCCTTGTAAAAATGGCCGAATGGCCTTATTTTAACCAACATCACCCTCAGACTCCGTCAAAATATGAATCCCACCTGGAAAGACCATCTCATTAAAGCGGGCGCCGCCCTGGCAGACGATCATGCCATTCATTTCGGCAATCCGGAACAAGAATTGCTGGCCGCACAGTCCGGCACCATCCTCGCCGACCTCTCCCATCGCGGCGTGATCGGCATCAATGGCGAGGACAGCCAAACCTTTCTGCAGGGCCAGACCACCAACGATGTCAGGCTGTCCACCGACCGCGCGCAATACAACAGCCTGTGCACGCCCAAAGGCCGGATGCTGGCGAGCTTCCTGCTATGGCGGGACGCCGACGGTTATTTTCTGCAACTGCCCGCCGCTCTGCAAGCCGGCATCCAGAAGCGGCTGGCGATGTACGTGCTGCGCTCCAAGGTCAAGGTGCGCGATGCCGGCGACGAATCGGTGCGTCTCGGCGTGGCCGGCATGGGTGCCGAAGCATTATTGCAAACAGCCATCGGCGCACTGCCGCCGGACGTGATGGGTGTAGTCCGCCACGACAAGGGAACGATCATCCGGCTCGGCGCAACGCGCTTCGAAATCGTTGTAGCCCCGGAGCAAGGGCCTGCCCTGTGGGAGGAATTGAGCCGCCTGGCCACCCCGGCCGGCAGCGCCTGCTGGGAATGGCTGGAAATCCAGGCCGGCATCCCCGTCATCCTGCCCCAGACCCAGGAACAGTTCACTCCGCAAATGGCGAATTTCGAGGCCATCGGCGGCGTCAGCTTCACCAAGGGATGCTACACCGGCCAGGAAATCGTGGCGCGCACGCAATACCTCGGCAAGGTCAAACGCCGTTTGTATCTTGCCCATCTCGACTCGGACAGCGCACCCCAGCCAGGAGACGAGCTGTTCGGCGCGGAGCCGACGGCAGGCATGGTGGTGAATGCCCAGCCCGCCCCCGATGGCGGCTACGACCTGCTGGCGGCGATCCCCACCAGCAGCGTGGAAGCCGGCGCGGTACACTTTAAAACCCCGGAGGGTCCGGCCCTGCACTTTCTGCCCCTGCCCTACCCGGTCTAGGAGACTGTCAATTTGGATCAGATGGAGTAGGAGCGGGCTTGCCCGCGATCAGCGGCATCAATCGCGGGCAAGCCCGCTCCTACCAAACCCTCCGAATCTCGTTAACAGCTTGTTAGCCATACCCAGAGGTTCCCAATGAAAATTTCCTTCCTCGGCGCCGCCCAGCAGGTCACCGGCTCCTGCTACCTGATCGAAACCGGGGAGGTCAAATTCCTGGTGGATTGCGGCATGTTCCAGGGTGGCCGCGAGGCCGACAAGCTTAATGCGCAACCCTTCAAGTTCCTTCCCCGGGATATCGCTTTCGTCTTGCTGACTCACGCCCACATCGACCACAGCGGCCTGCTGCCCAAGCTGGTTGCTGCTGGTTTTGACAGTCCGATTTACACCACGACCGCCACCGCCGACCTGCTGGGAGTCATGCTGCCGGATTCCGCCCACATTCAGGAAATCGAAGCCAGCAGGGAAAACCGCCGGGGAGAGGAAAAACCCAGGAAGAAGCGCAAGCTCAGTGCGGAAGCCACTCCGCTGTATACCATGGCCGAAGCGGAAATCTGCCTGGGCAGGCTGGCGCCGGTTTCCTACGATACGCAGATATCCCCGCACCCGTCAGTACACTGCCGCTTCAGGGATGCCGGCCATATTCTTGGATCGGCCATTATCGAAGTCTGGGTCAAGGATAGAGACAAGCAGACCAAGCTGGTTTTCTCGGGCGACCTGGGGCAACCCGGTCGGCCTATCCTGCGCGACCCCTCCATCATCGAAGAAGCCGATATCCTGTTCGTCGAATCCACCTACGGCGACCGGTTACACAAAGACCTGCCATCGACCATCGATGAACTCGCACATGCCATCAATGACACGCTATACCGGAAAAAAGGCAATGTCATCATTCCTGCCTTCGCCGTGGGCCGCACGCAGGAAATCATCTATTTTCTTCATGAACTCACACGCCAGGGGCGATTCAAGAATCTGACCGTCTATGTGGATTCGCCGATGGCGACCAAAGCCACGGATATCACCATGCGGCACATGGAAATGTTCGACGAGGAGGCGAGGAAACTCACCGCCTGGCAGGCAAAAAATCACCTTCCGCTAAAGCTCACTTTTACCGGCAGCGCGGAAGAATCCATTGCGCTGAACGACATCCATTCCGGTGCGATCATTATTTCCGCAAGCGGCATGTGCGATGCCGGACGCATCAAGTTTCACCTGATAAATAACTTGGGGAAAAGGCAGAACACCATCCTGATCACCGGATTCCAGGCCCAGGGCACGCTAGGCAGACGGCTGGTGGATGGCGCAAAAACGGCGCGGATTTACGGCAAGGACATTCCCGTGCGCGCGGAAATTTACACT
>JAUYEK010000381.1 GCA_030691435.1 Sulfuricella sp.
TGCCAGTTCCCAGCTGCCGAACATGTCGTGGAGCTTTTGCAGGTAGTCCAGCGCCGCATCCGTTGCGGCCGTGACATCGCGGCGACCGTCGTACCAAAAATTTTGTTCCAGGCCGAAGTGCTTGCCGGTGGAAGGGATGAACTGCCAGATGCCGGAGGCATGGCTGGTGGAATAGGCCTTGGGATTGAAGGCGCTTTCTATCATCGGCAACAGGGCGACTTCGGTCGGCATCCCCCGCTTTTCGACTTCCTCGACGATGTGGTACAGGTAGAGCTGGCTGCGCTCCACCATGCGTCGCATGTATTCGGGACGGTTGGTATACCAGGCAACGTGGTTCTGCACCAGGGGCGAATCCAGTTCCTGCAGGGCGAAGCCATCGCGGATGCGATCCCACAAGTCGACGGGTTCTTCCGACGAAGCGATATGAAGGGGTTTTTTTGATGGGGAGCCAAGAAGTCCGGTGCTGGACTGAAGCTGCAGAGGTAGCTCTGCTTCGGTCGTTTCGGCCAGTGCCTGTTTGACAGGTTGTTCGGAGGAATCTGGGCCAAGCAAGCCAGCTGCGCTGGCCGTCGGCACATGCAGCGCGAAAACGCTTGTCAGTGCCAGAATAACGATCATGGCGAACCGCCGCCCTAGAAGATGAAGCTGCGATTTGCCATGATCGTTTCCCTCTCTCCTAACTCTCTCCCGGAGGGAGAGAGGGACGAGGTCTCGCTTCGCGAGTATTACGTTTATAGAGGGGATAAGGCGCATGCTTGTTGTTGATTGTTCAGCGTAATTGAAACTCCGCCGATGGTAGCCAAGAAACCCTTGCGGAGTCAAGGATTATCTTCGCCTGTATCGCCCTGGCGGCTGGGGGGTAATACATTGAACTAGAATCGGTTTCTCCACTCCCTGACGGCGGTGAATACCTTGATGGGGGTGTCCAGCAGGCTTCTGGAAAAGTGGCTGGCTGATTCGATTACGGCGGGGTGCTCGCAGCGCAGGAAAGGGTTGGTGGCTTTTTCCAGAGCCATGGTGGAGGGCAGGGTGGGGAGGCCTTGTTCCCGGGTTAGGCGGTCGCGCGCTTCGCGCTCCAGGAGTTGGCGGTTGGCAGGCTCAACTTTTTTGGCAAAGCGGATGTTCTCCAGGGTATATTCATGGGCGCAATAAATTTGGGTATCGTCGGGCAGGGCGGCCAGTTTTTGCAGCGAGGCATGCATTTGTGCAGGCGTGCCTTCGAAGAGCTTGCCGCAACCGCAGGTGAACAGCGTGTCGCCACAAAACAGGGAATTTGCGCCATAATAGGCAACGTGGCCGGCGGTATGGCCGGGTACGTCGAGGACTGCGAATTCCACGCCCAGCTCCGGCAATCGCACCGTATCGCCTGTGCCGACTGGGTCGGTGATACCCGGAATGTTTTCCTTGCGGGGGCCGTAAACCGGCACGGCGGCGTGTCTTAGCAGCGCTTCGATGCCGCCGGTATGGTCACCGTGGTGGTGGGTGATCAGGATGGCGGCAAGGCGCAGCCCGTGGCGGCCGAGATAGTCCAATACCGGCTCGGCGTCGCCGGGATCCACAACCGCGGCGTAACGCCCGTCGCCAATCAGCCAGATGTAGTTATCCTCGAAAGCAAGAACAGGAATGATCTTCATGACAATGGGCACCTCTAAAAATCCAGATTTCATCCCAACTGCTGCGTTGCGGAAAAAATTTCTTGCTTACATATTACCTAATATGCCGCGCTGCGAAATTTTTTCCGCGCCTTGCATTTGGGCGAACTCTAAATTTTTAGAGGCGCCCATATGTTCGAATTAAGCTCGCATGATGTCAATGGATGAATGGATAGCCACTCCGCTCGGGCGCTATCTGGTCGAGCGCGAGCAGGCCTATTTCGATCAGGCGGTGGCGGATATTTTCGGCTTCAATGCGCTGCAAATCGGTTTCGCCCAATCCGACCTGTTGCGCGCGAATCGCATGCCGAAGCGGTTTGCTGCCGCGCCGCAATTTTCGGCAAACGGGGAAGCGGAAATTAAGTTGTTGACCGAGCCGGGCAGTTTGCCGCTTGCCAGCCAGAGCATCGATTTGCTGCTGCTGCCCCACGTGCTGGAATTCAGCGCGCACCCCCACCAGATTCTGCGCGAGGCGGAGCGGGTGCTGATGCCGGAGGGGCAGGTGATCATCAGCGGTTTCAACCCGTTCAGCCTGTGGGGGCTGCCCCGGTTCCTGCCCAGTCGCAAGCAGAATTACCCCTGGCATGGAAATTTTATTTCCCTGCCGCGCATCAAGGACTGGTTGGCCCTGCTGGGCTTTGATGTGGTGGCCGGCCGGATGTGCTGCTATGCGCCGCCGTTGCGCAGCGAACAATGGCTGCGGCGCTGCCGCTTCATGGAAGCCGCAGGCGATCGCTGGTGGGCGCTGGCGGGTGGCGTGTATTTCCTGCAGGCGAAAAAGAAGGTGGCCGGCATGCATTTGATCATGCCGAACTGGAACAGGAGTGCAGCGGCAAAGAAAGTGCTCGCCCCGGTACCGCAGAAGATGATCGATAACAAAATATCCGAACAGTGAAAATGGTAGAAAACAAGGAAATTCCGGAGCTGCGGCGCAACATCGTGGAGATATACACCGACGGCGCCTGCAAGGGCAATCCCGGCGTGGGCGGCTGGGGCGCATGGCTGCGCTATTCCGGGCATGAAAAGGAGCTCTGCGGCGGCGAGAAGCTGACCACCAACAACCGCATGGAGCTGACCGCGGTGATCCGGGCGCTGGAAGCCCTGTCGCGCCCCTGCATCGTCCGGCTGCATACCGACTCGAAGTACGTGCAGAAAGGGATAAGCGAGTGGATTCATGCCTGGAAGCTGCGCGGCTGGCGCACTGCCGACAAGAAGCCGGTGAAGAACGATGACTTGTGGCGGCAGCTCGACGTGCTGGCCGCGCAGCACGAGGTCGAGTGGCTGTGGATCAAGGGTCATGCCGGGCACGAAGGCAACGAACGGGCCGACAGGCTGGCCAATCGGGGCGTAATGGAATTAACCTGAAAACTGTTTTTATCCACGGATTAACACGGATTAACACAGATGAAACAGCGGGTTGAGAATAGTGTTCAATCTCCCTAAAGGTGAACGCCCATCTCAAGCCGACTCATTGATAATTCGTGTACATCCGTGTTAATCCGTGGCTAATGGTTCTAAAAAATAGGGTTTGTAAAATGCGCCAAATTATTCTGGATACCGAAACTACCGGCCTGGATGCCAATCTGGGGCACCGCATCATCGAGGTGGCCGCGGTTGAAATGATCAACCGGCGTTTGACGGGAAACCATTTTCATCATTACCTCAACCCGCAGCGCGAGATCGACCCGGGCGCGCAGCAGGTGCATGGCATCAGCCTGGAATTCCTGCAGGACAAACCGTTTTTTCGTGATATCGCCCCGGATTTCATCGCCTTCATCAGCGGCGCGGAGCTGATTATCCACAATGCGCCGTTCGACCTCGGATTCCTCAACAGCGAGTTGAAGCTGATCGGGCTGGAGCCGGTCGGAAAATACAGCCCGGACGTGATCGACACCCTGAAAATGGCCAAGGATCTGCATCCGGGGCAGAAAAACAATCTGGATGCGCTGTGCCGCCGCTACTTCGTGGACAATGCCAGCCGCACCCTGCACGGCGCCCTGCTGGATACCGAGCTGCTTGCCGAGGTTTATCTCGCCATGACGCGCGGACAGAACCGCCTGATGATCGACTCCGCCGAGGCGGGAGGCAATCATGCCGATCTTGGCGAGGATTCCGTGCCACATGACCTGATGGTGCTGGCGGCTGCACCGGACGAGATGGAGGCGCACCGTGCCTGCCTGGACGAGATCGACAAAGCCAGCAAGGGCGTCTGCCTGTGGCGGGCGCTTGAAAGCGGTGTTTGATTTCCTCGGTACCGATTGGCTCGGCGTCCTTGTTCTGTCGTTATATACTTGAACCCAGATTACCCATTAGAGCCAAAGCACCGCTGTGGGAGCGGCGCCCTCGCCGCGATTTGCGGTCGCATTCGCGCCGGGGGCGGCGCTCCTACATGCATGCGCATTCCAATGGACAATCTGGGTTTAAATGTGGATAGCAAGAATTTAGGTGCAACAGGACATGACTGAATCGGATTGGCGGGATATGGCTTTCCTGGCGCTTTCCTGGCTGGCCTATTTCGTCCTGCATTCGGTGCTGGCTTCGCTCCGGGTGAAAAGCTGGGTCGCCTTGCATTATCCGGAGCGGATGCCGCTTTATCGGCTGAGCTTCAATATTCTTGCGGTGCTCATGCTGCTGCCGATACTCTGGCTGATGGTTCGCAATCCCGGTCCGGCGCTATGGGCCTGGCAGGGCCTTGGCGCCTGGTTGGCGAATGGACTGGCCCTGGTGGCGGTGTTCGGTTTCATGAAATCGCTGAATTATTACGATACCCAGGAATTCCTCGGTTTTCGCCAGTGGAAATCACACACCCAGAGGGTGGAGGACCAGGAGGGCTTCCATCTTTCGCCATTCCATCGTTATGTGCGTCATCCGTGGTATTCCTTCGGGCTGGTGCTGATCTGGACGCGCGACATGAATGCCGCAATGCTGTTGTCCAGCGTGATGATGACGGTTTATTTCATCATCGGTTCGCGGCTGGAAGAAAAGAAGCTGGTGGTCTATCACGGAGATGCTTACCGGCGTTACATGGAACGGGTGCCAGGCCTGATTCCCTTGCCCTGGAAGTCGCTCACGGCGAAGGAAGCCGCTGAGCTGGTAAAGGCGGCGGAGCGGACAGGCATTTAATCTGTCTTCATGTGTCTTTCCGATGCGGGAAGCCATCATTTATGCTCTAATTCAACAATGGGTTAAGTCATGCAGTGGGTCTCAGTGAAGGAAATATCCAATAAGGGGGAGCGATGCGGATAGCGATGGTGGGATTGGGGAAAATGGGCGGCAACATGGTGCGGCGGCTGCGGCGTGGCGGCATCGAAGTGGTCGGTTATGGCCGCTCGCCGGAGGTGGTGGCCAGTCTTGCCGCGGAGGAGGGCATGGTCGCGGCTTCTTCCATGGCGGACGCGGTGGCCAAGCTCCAGTCGCCGCGCGTGGTCTGGCTCATGCTGCCGAGCGGCGAGACGACCGAGGGTCAAATCCGCGAGCTGGCTCCCCTGCTCGCCGAGGGCGATATTGTCATCGATGGCGGAAATTCCAATTACAAGGACAGCCAGCGCC
>JAUYEK010000386.1 GCA_030691435.1 Sulfuricella sp.
TGCACCCCAAGAAACCCCAGCCTGGCAGGCCATGTTGCGTGAGGCGGAGCGCTTTGCGCCGCTGCATCTGCGCGAGCTGTTTGCGCAAGATCCGGCGCGTGCGCAACGCTATCGGCTCAAAGACTGCGGCATCCTGCTGGATTACTCAAAAAACCGTATCGACTCGGAGACCATGACGCTGCTGGCGGCGCTGGCGCGCAAAGTGGATGTCGAGGGCTGGCGCGAGAAGATGTTGGCCGGCGACAAGATCAACTTCACCGAAAACCGCGCGGTTCTGCACACGGCGCTGCGCAACCGCTCCAGCCGTCCGGTCATGTCCGATGGACACGACGTCATGCCGGAAGTGCGGCGCGTGCTCGGCAAGATGCGCGAATTTTCGGAAAGCGTGCGTTCGGGCCAGTGGAAGGGCTACACCGGCAAGCCGGTCACCGACATCGTCAACATCGGCATCGGCGGCTCCGACCTCGGCCCGGCGATGGCCTGTCTGGCGCTTGCGCCTTATGGCAAGCCGGGGTTGCATGCCCACTTCGTCTCGAATATCGACGGCACCCAGCTGGCTGAAACGCTGAAACGGCTCGACCCGGCAACCACGCTGTTCATCGTCGCTTCGAAGACCTTCACCACCCAGGAAACCATGACCAACGCGGCCTCCGCGCGGGCCTGGCTGCTCCGCTCGGCGCGCGACGAAACCGCGGTCGCCCGGCATTTCGTCGCCGTTTCCACCAACACCGCAGCCGTCGCAAAGTTCGGCATCGACACCGCGCACATGTTCGAATTCTGGGACTGGGTAGGCGGACGCTACTCGCTGTGGTCGGCGATCGGGCTGCCGATTGCCGTTTTCATCGGCATGGACCATTTCGAGGCCTTGCTGACGGGCGCATTCGAAATGGACGAGCACTTCCGCAGTGCGCCGCTGGAAGGCAACATGCCGGTAATCATGGCCCTGATCGGAATCTGGCACGCCAACTTCTGGAATGCCCACAGCCACGCTGTACTGCCCTACGACCAGTCCCTTGCGCGCTTTCCGGCCTACCTGCAACAGCTCGACATGGAAAGCAACGGCAAGCGTGTCGACCGCAACGGCAAGACCGTCGATTACACCACCGGCCCGGTGATCTGGGGCGAACCCGGCACCAATGGCCAGCACGCCTTCTACCAACTGATCCACCAGGGCACCCGGCTGGTGACGGCGGATTTTCTCGCCCCGGTGGAAAGCCACAACCCCATCGGTGAACATCACGCCATCCTGCTCTCCAACTTCTTCGCCCAGACCGAAGCGCTGATGAAGGGAAAAACGGCGGAAGAAGCCCGCGCCGAACTGGAAGCGGCAGGCATGAAAAGCGCCGCGCTTAAAGAATTGCTGCCGCACAAGGTGTTCCCCGGCAACAGCCCGACCAACTCGATTTTGTTCCGGAAACTCGACCCCAGGATCCTGGGCGCGCTGATCGCACTCTACGAGCACAAGGTGTTCGTGCAGGGCATGATCTGGAATCTCAATTCCTTCGACCAGTGGGGGGTGGAACTGGGCAAGCAGCTGGCGCAGAAAATCCTGCCGGAACTTGACGGCAAGGCGGCCATCTCCTCACACGA
The DNA here is from genome assembly GCA_030691435.1 of Sulfuricella sp. Lineage (GTDB taxonomy): Bacteria > Pseudomonadota > Gammaproteobacteria > Burkholderiales > Sulfuricellaceae > Sulfuricella. The sequence continues at coordinate 1,591 of JAUYEK010000386.1, forward strand.
CTCCTCAACCAACGGGTTGATCAATTATTTCAAGGGGCGCAAGTAATTCCAATTCTCGGTAAAAACACGAATAATAATTGCATCCTGTAGGAGCGGCCTTGGCCGCGATACGGAGGTTATCGCGGCCAAGGC
>JAUYEK010000392.1 GCA_030691435.1 Sulfuricella sp.
CACTGTTGCTCTTCCAGCAGCACGTCAAATTTTTCGTTTGTGATGTGCACACTCGCTTCCGCCTTCCCGTCAAAGCGCAAGCCCAGGTGATAGACCCCCCGGCGCATTTTGCCCAAAGGGATGAAGTAGCTCTCGCCCTCAGGGCTTCGCCACTGCCGTAACGCCTCCACACCCCACACGCCATTGGCGGGAACGGCATCAGGCAGGGGGTAATGGGCGCAGAGTTCCTTGGTGTACTTGAGGATGGCGAAAAGCTCCTCCACCTCCAGGGAAGAAGAAGAGGGGAGGTAGCGCCGCACATGACTGCGGGTAGCCGCAACGCCGGATGAAAAACTCAGGCGGCCGCTGCACTCACCCTCATGACAGCGGGTGCATACGGTGTTGAATTTTACCGCCGTTGACCGAGACACTTCTGCCGCGCCGGTCTGAATATGGAACAGGCTGGCGACCACGAGGGCAATGAACGATAAGCAGTGTTTCATGAAATGCGAGATTGCGGGTCAACGGGGGTGTCGTACCGCGCTCCCGCGAAGCCGCATTCAAGCTGTTTGCCTATTTTTCCAGCAGGCTGCGCAGCATCCAGGCGGTTTTCTCGTGGACTTCGAGACGTTGTGTCAGCAAATCCGCCGTGGGTTGGTCATCGGCAGCATCCGCCACCGGAAAAAGCTTGCGCGCAGTGCGCGCGGTCGCCTCCTGAGCGGAGACCAGGTGGCGGATCATGTCGTTGGCCTTGGGCACGCCCTCGACTTCCTTGATCGATGCCAGCTTGACGAATTCTTTGTAGGTGCCGGGCGCCGGATAGCCGAGCGCGCGTATACGTTCGGCGATCATGTCGAGCGCGTTCCACTGCTCGGTGTATTGAGCCATGAACATCAGATGCAGGCTGTTGAACTGCGGGCCGGTCACGTTCCAGTGGAAGTTGTGGGTCATCAGATACAGCGTGTAGCTGTCGGCAAGCAGGCCGGACAAGCCTCGAACGATCTTCTCCCGGTCGGCGGCGTTGATGCCAATGTCGATGGAAGGGGTCTTGGTTTTCTTGGTAGCCATGATCAGGTTTTCCTTTCAAATTAACGTTAGCACAGGGTTGAACAACAAAATCTCCAGGGGCGCCTACTGCGCCATGGTAAATTTGTTCTCAGAAATTCATGATAAAAATCAATGATGTCCGGCATTCATGAACCTCGGACAATCACAAAGAATCGTAGGGTGGATAAGCGTAGCGCATCCACCGTGCCAGCGCTGGATTCTTCAGTTGGTGATAATTATCCAGTTTATTCATACCAAGTATAGTTTCAAGTCGGCACTTGGTCGCCCTTGTCCACTCGGGTTTCGATCAGCCGATAAATCGGATTATTCATGCCCTTTACGGCGGCGACAATCGCTTCAATCGCTTCGGGGCGGCTGAAGCCGCGTCGCCAAGCCAGGGCCACGCGGCGGGCTGGTTCGGGCGGTTCGAAGGGTATGGCGCAGACCATGTCCGAGCGATAGGGGCCGGACATGGCGCTCGCCGGCAGGACGGAGATGCCGTAACCGGACGCTACCATGCAACGGATGGTTTCGATGGAATGGCCCTGGAGCATGGAGCCTTCTGCGTGGCTGATGTCCGGGCAAGCATCGAGCACCTGTTCTCTGAAGCAGTTGCCCGCCTTGAGAACCAGCACATCATCGCCCCGTACTTCATCGGCGGCAATCATTTCGCGCTTGGCCCAGGGATGCTGCGGCGGAACGATTACCAGGAAAGGTTCGTCGTAGAGGGGGCGGGTTTCGATACCGGGAATATCGAAGGGCAACGCGATGATGGCGGCGTCCACCGTGCCGTATTTCAGATAATCGGCCTGCAAGGCCGTCATGTTTTCCTCGATGTAGAGGGTCAGTTCCGGCGCCGTCTGACGCATGGATGCGATCAGTTCCGGCAGCAGGTAGGGGCCGATGGTGTGGATCACCCCAAGCCGGAATTCTCCGACCAAGGGATTTTTGCCTGTCTGGGCTACCATTTCCACCCGGTGTGCCTCATCCAGCGCCTTGCGCGCTTGCGCCACCACCTGTTGCCCCAGATCGGTAAGAGCGACATGGCCCTTGGCTCGCTCGATCAGCGTTACTCCAAGTTGAAGTTCCAGGTTTTGAAGGGCGATGCTCAAGGTCGGCTGACTGATGTGGCATCGTTCAGCCGCCCGACTGAAGGAGCGCTCGTCGGCGAAAGCGACCAGATAACGCAAAGTGGAAAGTTTCATAAAGACCTCATGTTCTGTTCGTCCCATCGAATTTGCTATAACCCGCCAGGCATAGCCAGAAACTATACGGTGTATATAAAAAAACAATAACAAAAACATTGACTTATGTTTAAGCGCAATATTATCATACAAAACGGGATAACACTATCCGAATAACATTCGATTCATTTTAATGCGTTTTTTCACTGAAGAAGGAGAAGCACTATGTCAAAGCATCGTATCTCGTTTCTTACCGTCATTGTGGCGGCATCCATGGTTGGTGCCAGCATGGCGAATGCTGCAAACAGTAAAGAACCGATTCAGCCCATCGCGGCGGTCAAGGCCAAGAATCCGGCCCTGGCCGAACTCGGCAAGAAGCTTTTCTTCGATCCCCGATTGTCCAAGTCCGGCTTCATTTCCTGCAATTCCTGCCACAATCTCTCCATGGGCGGCACCGACAACCTAAAAACCTCGATCGGTCACAACTGGAATCAGGGGCCGATCAACGCTCCGACGGTGCTTAACTCCAGCATGAACGTGGCCCAATTCTGGGACGGTCGGGCCAAAGATCTGAAGGCCCAGGCTGGCGGCCCCATCGCCAATCCTGGCGAGATGGCCTCGACCCATGAACTGGCGGTGAACGTGCTGCAATCGATGCCCGCCTACGTCGCCGAGTTCAAGGCGGTTTTCGGCTCCGACAAGGTGAGTATCGACGAGGTAACCAAAGCCATTGCCGCCTTCGAGGAAACCCTGGTGACGCCAAACTCCCGTTTTGACAAATGGCTGAAGGGCGACAAGAAAGCTTTGAACGCCGCCGAGACTGCCGGCTACAAGCTGTTCAAGGACAGCGGATGTGTCGCCTGCCATAACGGACCGGCCGTAGGCGGGAATTCCTTCCAGAAAATGGGCGTGGTCGCGCCTTACAAAGCCAACAGCCCGGCGGAGGGTCGTTCGGCGGTGACCGGCAAGGATGCAGATCGCTTCAACTTCAAGGTGCCGACCCTGCGCAATGTGGAATTGACCTATCCCTACTTCCACGATGGCGAGGCTGCCACCCTCACGCAGGCCGTTGAAACCATGGGTCGTATTCAATTGGGCAAGAAGTTCAGCGATGACGAAAACGCCAAGATCGTTGCCTTCCTGAAGACGCTGACCGGTGACCAGCCATCGTTCAAGATGCCGATCCTGCCGCCGTCATCCGATAAAACGCCACGTCCGCAACCTTTCGGCAAATAAACCGGCATCGGAATTTTTCGGGGGCATAATGCCTCCGTTTTTTTTTGGTAAAGCACTACCATTGGGGCAGACTCGATTGGTTTGTCGGCACTAACTTTTGGAAAAGACGCCGATATTGCCGGGGTGCGCAACCTTCTACCATATAAAAAACAGGAAGCCCCATGGCAGCACGACACCTCCGATAGCCGTGGCCAGGCAGGCCTGCGCCATCAGTCTTGCCGTGCGGGACGCGCCGGGCAGGGCGAACAGCATGCGCCCGCCGAGCCACAGGCTCCATAGCGCGGCCAAGGCCAGCAGCGCGCCGCGCACTTCGGGCAGCCAGGGCATGATCAGCCCTTCCGCCTTGAGCAGGGTGACGGTAAGGGATGACAGCCCGAGGAACACGCCCAGCCCGCCCATGGGGATCAGCGCATAGGCGAGCCAGCGCGCATTCTGCTTCGTGTTTCCCGGTAGCAGCGCGCCGGCCAGCCGCAGCCAGATGGTGATCCAGCCGCCCAGGATCAGCGCGGTGGCGCCGATGTAGGCGAGCACGACTAGGCCGTCGAGCCAGGTGAACACGTCGTTGGCCTCCGGGTAGTGGGTCAGCAGCCACCAGGGCGCGTTGTCCTGGAGCAGGGCGAAGGAATCGCGCTCGATCAGCCACTCGGCGACGCGGGTCTTGACCGCCACGAACCAGGGCGACGACGACCACTGGAACGCGCCCACCGCCGCGCCGATGATGCCGAACACCAGCAGCCGCGCTTCCCATGCGTTGGCCTCGGCGGGTTTCAGGTTGGCGACTTCCGATCCCGGCAGGCGCGGGGATAGCGCAACGGCGTTGCGGTGCCCGCTGCAACGCCCGCACATGTGGCACTGCGAGCCGCTTTTCATGCGTCGCATGTCGATCAGCGGGGCGCAGTCGACCGGCGTTGGGTGAGTCGGGGCCGCAGCGTCCCAGCGTTCGCGATCCACCCTGAAATGCACCGGTGCAAGCCGGGCGAGCAGGGCGAACACGCCGGAGACCGGGCACAGGTGGCGGCACCAGACGCGCTTGCCCCTGCCGTAGACGAAGCCGACGGCGACCGCGACGACAGTAGAGCCGCCCAGCACCAGCAGGACGGCCTTGGGGTATTCGTAGACGCTCACCAGTTGGCCGTACACCGTGGTGATGACGAAGGCGGCGAAGGGCCAGCCGCCCCACTTCAGCCAGCGCGGCACCGGACGGCCCAGGCCGTGGCGGCTGGCGAGCTCGGTGAGCGTGCCTTCCGGGCAGAATACGCCGCACCATACCCGCCCCAAAGCGAGCGTGGAGACGATCACGAACGGCCACCAGATGCCCCAGAACATGAACTGGGCGAGCAGGGTGAGGTTGTTCAGCACGCTGGCGCCGGTCCCCGGCAGGGGAAGAAAGGCCGGCGCCGTCACCAGGGCCAGGTAGAAAACCACCACCGCCCATTGCACGCCGATGATGAGGCAGCGGTTGCGCCGCATGGCGTCGCCCAGGCGCTGCAGGCGCGAAGCGGGCTGCGCTGGCATGGGGTGGAAGAATATCGGTTGTTCCATTTTTATGATTTAGCTTTCATCCCAAATTGTCCATTGGAATGCTCGTGCATGTAGGAGCGCCGCCCTCGGCGCGAAAAACGCACCGGCGTCATCCTGTTTCCACTAATCGCGGCGAGGGCGCCGCTCCCACAGGTGTGGGCTGAACTTTGTGGCTAATCAGGCATTCCTTTGTCTGCGGTCATGGGCGATTAATTAAGCTCAGAAGCTCGCCTTTGCGCGCAGGCCGATAACCTTCGCGGTCGACGCGGTCTTGTCGCCACCGGGCTGGCGAATCAGCTGGAAGTCCGGGGTCAGCTCCAGGTTCTTGTTAAGGCGTAACCGGTAGTAGATTTCGGCCAGTTGTTCTGAACCCGATGCGGTGTAGCCGAAATCCGGAGTGCCGTCGGCGTCGATGTCGAGCGCGGCGGAGTTGCCGCGGAAATCCTTGCTGGTGCGCAGCCAGCCCAATGCCACGCCCACTCCGTCCGCACTTCGGCTCCAGTAGTTGCCGCCGAATTCCGCGCCCAATGTCAACGCTTGATCGAAGCGCACATTGCCGTTCAGGCTCTTGCCGTAGCGACCGAACACCGTCGTTGCGTCGCCGACGCGCTGGTCGATGCTCGCACCCCATCCGGAATGGCGCTCGACGACGGTATCGACTTCATTCTGGTAAGCCGTGGACTGGCTGTTGCGCCAGGCATACAAACGATAGGTTCCATCCAGGCCGCCGAAAGATTTACGCCCGAATTCCAGTTGCCCGATGACGAAGGGCGAGCTGAAGGTGCGGTTGTAGCTCGCGCCGCTACCTGCGCCGAACACGCCCAGCGATGCCCGCCACCATTCCGGTTTTTCGGTCTCGTTGTGATAGGCGAGGCGCACCCCCGGCGTGAAGCCGTAGGCGTCCACGCCCGCGTCGCCGCCGGAATCCAGCAACGGGTTGTGGACGAAGGCGTTGTTGAGGAACTTGGACGATTCGTCATCCGCTGCCGAGTTCTGGTCGAAGAACACGAAGGGATCGATCTTGCCGAGGTTGAGCTCCAGATGCTCGCGCGAACGGGGTTTGTGGCCGCCCAGCGGCAACGGGATATCCATCTGGTACCAGGCCTGGGCGAGCATGGCGGTGGAGTCGTCCGGGTTGGTGAGCTGGAAGGCGGTGGTATTGGGCGTGCTGGTCAGCGTGTTGTTGAGCGCGAGCCCGCTGCCCTGACCGAGCCGGAACTGGGTGAAAATTTTTCCTTCGGCGTTGCCAATGCTGCCGCCCGGCAGGGTGACCGAGACATCGCCACGGTAGTTGAGCGCGCTGCTTGCCGCGCCTGCCGCAACCGCCGCCTTGTTGGCGCTCTGCGCCACCATGGTGAGGCTCGCGCCCGCCGTGATGCCTTCCAGGGATTCGATCATGCGCGCCTGCTTTTGCATGGATAGCGCGCGGATTTCGATGTCCTTCAGGCGCGTGACAACTTCCGGATCTTTTTCGCTGAGGCGGTCGCTGTCGAGCGCGGACTCCATTCGGGCATTATTTTCTTCCAGGGCCTTGATGCGCTGCGCCAGCTCGGCTTCCGATTTTGCCGGCGGGATTTGCGCCTTCTTCTCCAGCTCGGCATTGCGGGTTTCCAGCTTTTCCATGCGTTCGCTCAAGCGACGCAGTTCTTTCAGCAGTTCAGCCTGCGACTGATCGGCAGCGAAGGCGGGGAGCGCGCCGGCCAGCATGACGCTGGTCAGCGCCGCAGCAAGGAGTTTGTGTTTGAACGGCGGCATTTTAATAGCCTCCTTTTTTACCGATGCCGACAAAAGTGAACTCATATTCCACTTCGAACGGCTTGAACCATGGCCTCACGCCGGTCAGGCGGTCGGTGTGGCGGCCAAAGTGGCTGTGCGGATCGGCGCCAGGCGGGGAGATTTTATATTTAACCGTGTACTTGCCCGGCCCCTTGAGCTTGATGTTGTCGCCGTAGTGCGGCCCGTCATTGGCGACCATCGGCATGAAGTCGCCGCTGATTTTCTCGTTGCTGCCCTGCTTGGTGACTTCATACTTGATTACCAGATAGGGTATCCATGCACCTTCCTCGAAGCCGTTGGGGTTGCTGGCCAGCGCGTGGATATCCGCTTCCATGTGCATGTCGGATTCCTCGGCCTTGCGCATCATGCCGTCTGGCTCCATGGTGACCGGCTGCAGGTAGACGGCGGCGATTTCCATGCCGTTGCGCTGTTGCGGCGTGCCGATCGGGTATTCCACGGCGTGGGCCGAGAAGGTCAGGGCGGCGCCAAGGCAGGCGAGCGAGGCGGCGAGTTTGCGGGTTGGGTGTTTCATGGTTTGTCTCCAAATGTTGTTAATCATGTTTCGTATGGTAATGCGAACAATTCGCATTTGCAAGAGAAAATTCAAGTGTGGAAGAAATCCATAAAACGAATCGCGAAAAAATCGGCCGATGAATGTCTTGGTGCAGGAATATTCATTACAATGGAAAGCTTTGGATAATCACGGTTTTTGATATGCACAAAGGCTATGCCGCTGCACTTGTTTCTTGTTTGCTGGTGTTCTCGGGCTGCGCCACCTCGCCTGGAGTAATCGATGCGTCCATCCCCAAGGTTCAGCCCGCGCCCAAGCCGCCGGCACCGAAAATCGCGCTGGTGCTGGGCGGCGGCGCGGTGCGCGGGTTTGCCCACATCGGCGTGATCAAGACGCTGGAGGCGCACGGCATCGTGCCGGACATAGTGGTGGGTACAAGCGCCGGCAGTGTGGTCGGGTCGCTGTATGCCGGCGGCTATAGCGGCTTCGAACTGCAGAAAATCGCTTTTCAGCTGGAGCAGGACAGCGTGGGGGATTGGGTGCTGCCGGATCGGGGCTTCATCAAGGGGGAAATGCTGCAAAATTTTATCAACAAGGCGTTGCAGAACCGGCCCCTCGAACGGTTGAATAAAACTTTTGCTGTCGTCACCACCGAATTGCAAACCGGCGAGATGGCGGTGTTCCGCCGCGGCAACACCGGCATGGCGGTGCGCGCTTCAAGCAGCATTCCCGGCGTGTTTCAGCCGGTCAATATCGGCGGCAAGGAGTACGTCGACGGCGGGTTGGTGAGTCCGGTTCCGGTCAGAGCTGCGCGCGGCATGGGGGCGGATATCGTGATTGCGGTGGATATTTCGGGCAAGCCGAAGAACGCCAAGTTGAACGATACTATCGACATCTTCCTGCAGGCTTTCAACATCATGGGGCAGACCATCGGGCGCTATGAGCTGGCCGAGGCAGATGTGGTGATCAGGCCGCAAACCGGCACGATCGGTGCAACCGAGTTCGACCAGAAACATCTGGCCATCATGGAAGGGGAAAAAGCGGCGCTAGCCGCGCTGCCGCTTATTCGTTCGAAGCTGCAAAAGGCAAACGGGAAGTGACCACGCGGCGGGCGCCGTTGAAACGCTTGACCCAGTAGTTTTCCTTCATGTCGACGACTTCGACGCCGCGTCCGGTCACCGAGGCGTGAACGAACTTGTTTTCACCGAGGTAAATGCCGACGTGGGAGTAGGCGTGGCGCATGGTGTTGTAGAATACCAGGTCGCCGGGCTGGAGTTCCGAGATGGCGATTTTCTGGCCGAACATGCTGATGGCGCGGGCGTTGTGGGGCAGGATCAGGCCGGCGGCCTGCCTGTATACGTGGCTGACGAAGCCGCTGCAATCCAGGCCGGTTTCAGGCGACTTTCCGCCGTACTTGTAGTTAACTCCCACCAGGCTCAGAGCGTACATCAGCATTTCAGACGCCTTGTCGACCGAGCTGGCGAATGCGGTTTGTTGCGGCGCTTCAGCGTCAATGCCGTCGGCTGCCCAAGCCATGCTTGGAAGCAACAGGAATCCGCCGAATAGGAAAGTTTTGTAGGAGCGCATCATTTTTACTTATGGGGGATGCGGGTATTTTAATGGTTCCTGTCTTCACGTCAAGAAAACCTTCTGAAAACGACTAGAATTTAATGTGTTCCTACCCCTCTCCCCAACCCTCTCCCGCAAGGGGAGAGGGGGAATGGCGTTTTCTGAGGATAGTTATCAAAGGAGGCAATATGCCATTTCGTGACCGTGATGAAGCCGCTCGCCGCTTGGTGGAGCGCCTGGCTGTGTATAAAGGGAAAAATCCGCTGGTGCTGGCGATTCCGCGCGGCGCTGTGCCGATGGCCAGTATCGTTGCCGCGGCCCTGGAAGGGGAGGTGGATGTGGTGCTGGTGAGGAAGCTGCGCGCGCCTTATAGCCCGGAATTCGCCGTCGGTTCCATCGATGAAAGCGGTTGGGCCTATATCGCGGATCATGCGGAGCAAGCGGGCGCTACGCCGGAAT
>JAUYEK010000395.1 GCA_030691435.1 Sulfuricella sp.
CTTCCAGCTCCTTCTCGGTGCGGGCGCGGGTTTCGTCGAGGTGGCGCGCCATTTCGGCGTTGCGCTGCAACAGGAGGGCCGGGTCTGCGGACGCGGTCGAATTCTGCAGGTGGCGGCGCAATTGCGCGACAGCCTCCGGCTTCGGCGGCTGGGCGAGATGGGTGATTTTCAGGTGTTCGGCGCGCTCCCCCCACTGCACCCTCAGTTGGGAACCCTGCAGCAGCAGGCCGGCCGGCAGGGGGAAGCCGGTGGCGGCGCCCGCATTGCGCAGCTTTTGCATCAGGTCGAGCGAAGCGATGGAGGCGGCAAAGGGGTTCCCGCCGAGTTTGTTCACGCTTTCCAGAACAAAGCCGATAAAATTCTGCAGATCGGGTTCGATCGCCAAGTTTTGTTTCAGCAGTTCGACTGATTCCAAGAAAGAGCCCCGCTTCTTTTTCTGGTTTATGATGCATTATGCATGTTTTATAGTTAAAGACCAACAGGCTTTGCGGTGGCCAGTTCCCCCACTCCCCAACCCTCTCCCACAATGGGGGAGGGGGCCAAGGTGAAAGGCGCTTGTTATGATATGCATCAGGTCTGCGCCCAAGGCAGGCCCACGTGGCGCCAGCCGTTATGCGAGTTGCGGTGGTGATGTTCGTCCAGGTCGCCCTCGAAGCCGTGCAGTACGTTGTACACGTCCTGGAGCCCGGCTTTTTCCAGCGCCGCTCCGGCATCCACCGAGCGGCGGCCGGAGCGGCAGATCAACACCACCGGGCGGTTTACGCTGGCGGCCTTTTTCACGTGGCCGACGAATTCCGGATTCACTTCCCAGTTGGGGCCGTCGATCCAGGGAGTCAGCATCGAACCCTCGGGATGGCCGACGAACAGGTACTCCATTTCGCTGCGCACATCGACGAATACCGCTTCGGGGTTGGACTGCAGGAATTCGTACGCCTGTTTGGGTGTCATGTGTTGCATGTTGTACTCCTTGATCTTTACGGGTTCCCCTCTCCTCAATCCTCTCCCGCAAGCGGGAGAGGAGGCAATGGTGAAGGGCGCTTGTTTCAATCGGCTGATGTTATTATAGGCACTATCGCCCCACCAAGACACCTTTTGCCATGAACCGCCAAGACCGTACCGCCCTGCTGCACGAACAGCTCAAACAGCGCATCCTGATCCTGGACGGCGCCATGGGCACCATGATCGAGCGCTACAAGCTGGGCGAGGACGAATATCGCGCCGTGCACGCGCACGGCGGCTGTGCCTTCAGCCATCACCAGTTCGGCGACCACG
>JAUYEK010000034.1 GCA_030691435.1 Sulfuricella sp.
TCGTGCAGCAGGATGCCCGGCCAGCCGGAACCCAGTACCACGGTCATGGTGCCCGCCGGAGCCGGCCTGGCATCGAGATTGATGAGCGCCTGATGCACCGCCTTTTGCGCGTAATCCTGCAGCACCTCGTCGCTAAACCAGGCGTAGTCGAAACGCCCGCCGCCGCCCGCGCTGCCCTGCTCGCGTCGGCCGCCATCCTCCACGATCACCTGCAGGGAGACCCTGACCAGAGGACGCACATCCGCTGCCAGCAGGCCGTCGTTGCGGGCGATCAGCACCACCTCGTATTCGCCGGCCAGCGATGCCATGACCTGGGTGACGCGCGGATCGAGCGCGCGAGCATGGCGCTCCAGTCTTTCCAGCAGGGCGACCTTTTCGGCGTCCTTGAGACTGGCGATCGGATCGTGGGGCAGGTAAAGCTGGGGCTTGGCCGCACCGTACACCGCCGGCACCGACTTTTCCGCCCCCTGCCGGGCAATCGCACGAGTGGTTTCGGCTGCAGCCGCCAGGGCCGGCAGGCTGATGTCGTCGGAATAGGCAAATGCGGTCTTTTCGCCGGATACGGCGCGCACGCCCACGCCCTGGTCGATGCTGAAGCTGCCCGACTTGACCTGGCCTTCCTCCAGGCTCCACCCCTCGGCGCGGGTGTACTGGAAGTAGAGGTCGGCGTAATCCACCTGATGGGTCATGATGCGACCGAACACCTGCTGGAGGTCGCCCACATCCAGTCCGTAGGGGGTCAGCAGAGTGGATTGGGCGGTGCCGAACAGAGGGTCGGACTGGAACGATGCGGTTTCAATTTTCATATTTTTAAACATTCAGCCTATAAAAAACAGTTCAGCCACGGATTAACACGGATTGCCACAGATTATCAATGAATTAGAACTCTCGTCCTGACCGCCTTTTGGGTGAGAGGAAAATCATCGGCAATACATTGTTTCGCCTAGAGGCGCCTACTTTTGGTATCTGTGTTAATCCGTGTTTATCTGTGGATAAAAGAAGTTTTTAGGTTCAGCAAGTTTTCAAAGTTCGGTGGGTCAAGGCAGGCAGGCTCTTGCGCAAGCTCGCCTGATAGGCCGGGTTGACGTTGGCGATCACCACGCCGGAGCCGCGCGGCAGACGATCAAGAATCACGCCCCATGGATCGACGATCATGCTGTTGCCGTGCGTTTCGCGACCGGACAGATGATAGCCGCCCTGGGCCGAGGCCACCACATAGGCCAGGTTTTCGATGGCGCGGGCGCGCACCAGAGTTTCCCAATGCGCCTTGCCGGTGGTTTCGGTGAAGGCGGCAGGCACGACGATGATGTCGACATCGCCCATGGCGCGGTAAAGTTCGGGAAAACGCAGGTCATAACATACCGATAGACCGATCCGGCCGAACGGAGTTTCAACCACCACCACCTGGTCGCCCGGTTCGATGGTTTTATCTTCGCGGTATTTCTCGTTGCCGAGATCCAGGCCGAACAGGTGGATCTTGTCGTAGCGCGCCGCCAGCTTGCCCTTGTCGTCGTAGACCAGGCAGCTGTTGCGCACCTTGGACGGAACGCTCGCCTCCAGCGGCACGGAGCCACCGACGATCCATATCTTGTGTTTTCTTGCCATGGTGCTGAGGAACTTCTGTATCGGCCCCTTGCCTTCCACCTCGCGCACTGCCACCTTGTCGCTGTCTTTCTTGCCCATGATGCAAAAATACTCCGGCAACACCACCAGCTTGGCGCCCTGCGCAGCAGCCATGCCGATCAGGCGCTCGGCCTCGGAAAGGTTCGCTGCCACGCTCGGGCCGGAGGCCATCTGGATAGCCGCGACGCGGCAAGCGCCGGGCTGAGGTTTGGCGCGTGCGACTGCGGTACGGGTCTTGGTTCTGGCGAAGCTCGATTTGGCTTTTGTTATCATTTTCTTTCCTCTTGTTCATTGCTTAATTCGGTGAGGGGTTAGAAGGTGAGGGGTGAGGGGAAAAGTCAAAACGGTGCGGTGGAGGGGTGCCTTCCGCCCCACCCCTCACCCCTCACCCCTCACCCCTCACCCCTCACCCCTCACCCCTCACCCCTCAC
>JAUYEK010000001.1 GCA_030691435.1 Sulfuricella sp.
GAGAATCAAATTCGTGAGTTGGCTCCCCTGCTCGCCAAGGGCGATATTGTCATCGATGGCGGAAACTCCAATTACAAGGACAGCCAGCGCCGCGGCGCCTGGCTGGCGGGGCAGGGCATCGGCTTCATGGATGCCGGCACATCGGGCGGCATCTGGGGGCTGGAAAACGGCTATTGCCTGATGGTGGGGGCGACCCCGGAGGTCGCGAAGGTCATGGAGCCGGTGCTCAAGGCTCTGGCTCCTGCCCCTGATCGCGGTTGGGCGCATGTCGGCCCGGTCGGCTCGGGACACTTCACCAAGATGATCCACAACGGCATCGAATACGGCATGATGCAGGCGATGGCCGAAGGGCTGGAATTGCTGCGTGGCAAGCAGGAATTTTCGCTCGATCTGGCGCAGATCACCGAGTTGTGGCGGCATAGCTCGGTGGTGCGAAGCTGGCTGCTGGATCTGACCGCACAGGCGCTGCGGGACGATCAAACCCTGGACAAGGTCGCGCCCTACGTGGCGGATTCCGGCGAAGGGCGCTGGACCGCCGTGGAGGCCGTGGAGCAGGGGGTGGCGGCGCCTGTTCTGACCTTGGCGCTGCAAATGCGCTTCGCCAGCCAGAACGAGACCGGCTACGGCTACCGCTTGCTCTCCATGATGCGGAACGCGTTTGGGGGCCATGCGGTGAAGCAGACGGGGGGCGGGAAATGAAAAACCTGGAACCCTGCACCCTGATGATTTTTGGCGCCGGAGGAAATTTGGCGCGGATCAAGTTGATTCCCGCGCTGTTTCGCCTTGAAACGGCGGGGCGTTTGCCTGAAAAGATGGTGATCCTCGCCTCCAGCCTGGAGCCGTGGACCCGCGAGCAGTGGCTGGACGAAGTGACGGCCATGCTGAACAACAAATATCCCAAAGGTTACGACGAACAGGCGTTCAAGCGCTTCCGCGCGCGGCTTCATTATCATCCCAACCCGCCAGACGATGCCGACGCGTATCGAAAGCTGCATAAACTGTTGGACGAAGATTCCACTTTCCCACCCAATGTGGCGTTCTACATGTCGGTGCGTCCGTCCGAATTCCCCGGCATCATCGAGAAGCTGGGCGGAGTCGACCTGCTCAAGCAGAAAAATGGCTGGCGTCGCGTGGTGATCGAAAAGCCCTTCGGCCATGATCTGTTGAGCGCGCAAACCTTGCAGAGCAGTCTGTACAAGCATCTGGAAGAGCCGCAGATTTACCGCATCGACCATTACCTCGGCAAAGGCACGGTGCAGAACATCATGGTGTTCCGCTTCGCCAACATTTTGCTGGAACCGCTGTGGAACCATCATTACATCGATCACGTGCAAATTACCCAGTCCGAAACCCTGGGCGTGGAGGGGCGTACCGACTATTACGAGAATGCCGGTGCATTGCGCGATATGATCCAGAGCCATTTATTGCAGTTGCTCGCGCTGGTGGCGATGGAGCCGCCTGTGAGCATGACCCCCGAGCATTTGCGCGACGAGAAGGTCAAAGTGCTCAAGGCGATCCGCCCGATTACCCAGAACGCGGTGCATGCCCATGCCTTCCGCGGCCAATATGCAGGCGGCACTATCGACGGCAAGACGGTTCCGGGCTATATGGAGGCGCCCGGCGTAGCGCCGGACAGCGTCACCGAAACCTATGCCGCGCTGAAGCTGTTCGTCGATAACTGGCGTTGGGCGGGGGTGCCGTTTTACCTGCGCACTGGCAAGCGCATGGCGGAGAACAGCTCAGCGATCAGCATCCGTTTCAAAAGTCCGCCGCAAAACCTGTTGCGTCAGGCTCAGCATGAACGCTCGCACCCCAACTGGATTTTGCTGGGCATCCAGCCCAACGACTGCCTGAAAATGGAACTTCAGGTCAAGGTTCCGGGGCTGGATCTGAATACGCGCACGATCAGCCTGGATGCGACTTACCACAAGGGCGGCGAAGAGAATTACGACGCCTACGAAGGCTTGTTGCTGGATGTCATGCTGGGCGATCACTCGCTCTTCCTGCGCATCGACGAGGTGGAGTGGGCGTGGCGCGTCGTGGACCCGGTACTGAAAGTCTGGTCGATGGAGCGCGATTTCATCAATGCCTATCCCGCCGGTAGCTGGGGGCCGCGCGGCACCTACCGCCTGTTCGATCGCGACGACCAGTTCTGGCGGCATTCGCTCGACATCGATGGTGCCGACTTGCAGGCTTATTGAACCCAGATACCAAAACACCGCTGTAGGAGCGGCGCCCTCGCCGCGATTTGCGACCGCATTCGCGCCGAGGGCGC
>JAUYEK010000414.1 GCA_030691435.1 Sulfuricella sp.
GACTGGTTCCGCATCGTGGTCAACGCCGGCACGGCGGACAAGGATGTGGCATGGATGGAGCAGCAACGCGCTGCCCGTGCGCCGCAACTGACTATCAAGCCGCGCCGCGATCTGGCGATGATCGCGGTGCAGGGCCCGCAGGCACGGGAGAAGGTGTGGCAGGCGATCCCCGCCGCCCGCGCCGCGACCGAATCCCTCAAGCCGTTCCAGGCGGCCGAATTCGCCCAGTATTTTATCGGGCGCACCGGCTACACCGGCGAGGACGGCTTCGAGGTCATGTTGCCGGTGGCGGAAGCGGCGGGCTTGTGGAAGACCCTGAATGCCCTGGGCGTCGCACCGATCGGTCTGGGTGCGCGCGACACCTTGCGCCTGGAAGCCGGGATGAATCTCTACGGCCAGGACATGGACGAGGACGTGAACCCGCTCGAAGCCGGACTGGCATGGACAGTGGAGCTGACCCGTCCGCGCGACTTCATCGGCAAGCCGGCGCTGCTGGCGAAGCCGGTGAAAATGCAGATGCTGGGGCTGATTCTGCTCGACAAGGGCGTGCTGCGCGGCCACCAGAAAGTGGTTACCCCGCATGGCGCGGGCGAGATCACCAGCGGTAGTTTTTCTCCCACCCTGAACCAGTCCATCGCCTTTGCCCGCCTGCCGCTGGAAGTCGCAGTCGGCGACGCGGTGCAGGTGGAGATCCGCGACAAATTACTGAACGCAAAAGTGGTGAAGCTGCCCTTTGCACGCAACGGCAAGAGCCTGATTTAAAAAAACGGCCACAGAGATCACAGAGCACACAGAGAAAACCCCTGGCGCTCGTCTCTGTGGTCTCTGTGAACTCTGTGGCTTATTTGATTTAGGAGAAAAACATGAGCATCCCTAGCGATCTGAAATACACCAAATCCCACGAATGGGTCCGGCTTGAGGCCGACGGCACGGTCACGGTCGGCATCACCCATCATGCCCAGGAACTGCTGGGCGACATGGTGTATGTGGAAAATCCCGCTGTCGGCCGCCAGCTTGCCGCGGGCGAAGAATGCGCCGTGGTGGAATCGGTCAAGGCCGCCTCCGACGTTTATGCCCCGGTGGCGGGCGAGGTGGTTGCCGTTAACGCCGATGTGGCGGGTGCGCCCGAGAAAATCAACCAGGATGCCTATGCCGCCTGGATGTTCAAGATCAAGCCGAGCAATCCCGCCGATCTGGACGGATTGCTCGCTGCCGCCGCCTATCAGGCGCTGGTCGAAAGCGAAGCGCACTGATGAATCGTTAGGGGTTAAGGGTGAGGGGTGAGGCGGAAGGTCACCCCCCACCGCACCGTTTTTGACTTTCCCCCTCACCCCTAACGCCTCACGCCTCACCGAGAAAAATATGCCATTCATCCCCCACACCGAAGATGACATCCAGGCCATGCTGGCCAGCATCGGTGCGGCCTCGGTCGAAGATCTGTTCGACGAAATCCCGGCTGCGCTGCGCGCCGACCGGCTGGTAAGCGTGCCGCCGGCCCTGAACGAGATGGCCGTTGGCCGCTTGATGCAGGAACGGGCGGAGCAGGATGGGCGTTATCTGAATTTTATCGGCGCCGGCGCCTACGAGCACCACATCCCGGCGGCAGTGTGGCAGATCGCTAGTCGCGGCGAATTCTATTCCGCCTACACGCCTTACCAGGCCGAGGCGAGCCAGGGCACGCTGCAGTTGCTGTACGAATTCCAGACCATGATGGCCTCGTTGACCGGCATGGATATCTCCAATGCCAGCCTGTACGACGGCGCTTCCGGCCTGGCCGAAGCGGTGCTGATGGCGGTGCGCGCGCACAAGTCGGCGCGCCGTGTTCTGGTGCCGGCAGCGGTGCATCCGATCTGGCGCCAGGTGACCGATGCCCTGGTAAAGAACCAGGGCATCGAGCTGGTTCCCGTACCCTACTGCACCGGCGGTGGCGACACCGTGGCCGAAGCGCTGAAACGCTTCGAAGGCGAGGATTTTGCCGCGCTGGTGATTCAGCAGCCGAATTTCTTCGGCGTGCTGGAGGAGGTGGACGAACTGACCGATTGGGCCCATGCCCAGGGCATGCTGGTGATCGGCGCGGTCAATCCGGTTTCTCTCGGCATGCTCAAGGCACCTGGCCAGTGGGGAAGCCAGGGCGCCGACATCGCCGTTGGCGAGGGGCAGCCGCTGGGCGCGCCGCTATCGTCGGGTGGCCCCTATTTCGGTTTCCTGTGCTGCAAGCAGGCGCTGGCGCGGCAGATGCCGGGGCGGATCGTCGGTCGCACCGTGGACATGGACGGCAAGCCTGGCTTCTGCCTGACACTGCAGGCGCGCGAGCAGCATATCCGCCGCGCCAAGGCGACCTCCAACATTTGCACCAACCAGGGGCTGATGGCGACGGCGGCGACGGTTCATCTCGCCCTGCTCGGCCAGGAAGGTCTGGAGCGCGTCGCGGCGGCCTGCCACGCCAACACCCGGATGCTGGCCGAGCAGGCGTGCCTGATCGCAGGGGTGGAGCGGGTATTTTCCGGGCCCTTCTTCCACGAGGTGGTGATCACTTTCGATCTTCCCGTCGCCGACGTGTTACGTGCCATGGAGGCTCAGGGCATAATGGGCGGGCTGGACCTGACTCCCTGGTATCCGGAACTGGGTAACGCCCTGCTGGTTTGCGCCACGGAAACCAAAACCGGGGAGGACATCCGGAAATTCCTGGAAAATCTGGAACGTATCGTTTCGCGACGCAGTTCCGGCCCTGCCTGTACTAGACTTAAGCCTACCGCCACTAGCAAGTGGTAATTGGTAATTGTGAAACCCTGAAAAAGGAGCGCGATCATGGCAACTGTAACGCTGGAAGGTAACACTCTCGAAGTTCTCGGCCATTTTCCGCAGCCAGGAGAGTCGGTGCATAGCTTCATGCTGGTGGACAAGAACCTGAACGATGTTTCCCTGAGCCAGTTCGAGGGCAAGCGCAAGATTCTGAGTATCGTGCCGAGCATCGATACCCCGGTTTGTGCGACATCGACGCGCCAGTTCAACCTGGAAGCGAGCCGGCTCGACAATGTCGTGGTGCTGGTGATTTCCGCCGACCTGCCGTTTGCCCAGGCGCGCTTCTGCGGCGCGGAAGGGTTGAACAATGTGATCATGCTCTCTACCCTGCGCGGACGCGATTTCTCCAAGGATTACGGCGTGCTGATCAAGACCTATCCGCTTGCCGGCCTGTGCGCCCGGGCGGTGATCGTGCTCGACGAACACGACCGGGTCATTTATTCGCAGCTGGTGCCGGAAGTGACCGACGAACCTGATTACGATGCGGCGCTGGCTGCAGTGAAAGGATAATCTTAAAAACCGTAGTTCATTGACCGCAAAGACGCGAAGACGCAAAGAAATGGGATAAGCAGGGATGGGCGGCTTATTGCCCAACCCGCAAAACAAGGACATAAAGTCGATTTTGCATTCACCTGTCCGGTGATAGGGGGAAAATTCCGGTAACACATTGTTTTTCCTTCGCGTTCTTTGCGCCTTTGCGGTTCAAATATTTTTTTAGGATAATTCGTAACATGCTGATTTTCGAACTCTCCCGCCCGGGACGCAAAAACCTGGCCCAGGCCCCCGCGGCCCAGCCTGAAGCGAACGATATTCCCGCCCATTTGCGTCGCGGCGATAAACCGCTGCTGCCGGAAGTCTCGGAGATGGACGCGGTGCGCCATTACACCCGGCTGTCGCAGAAGAATTTTTCGATCGATACCCACTTCTATCCACTCGGCTCCTGCACCATGAAATACAATCCGCGCGGCGCCAACCAGCAGGCCATGCTGCCGCAGTTTCTGGCGCGCCACCCGCTGGCGCCGGAGGCCACCGGACAGGGCGTGCTGGCCTGCCTGCACGAACTGCAGGAAATGCTCAAGGATGTGACCGGCATGGCCGGGGTTTCGCTCACGCCGATGGCGGGTGCCCAGGGCGAGTTCGCCGGGGTGGCGATGATCCGCGCCTATCACGTTTCCCGCCATGATGCGGCGCGTACCGAAATGCTGGTGCCCGACGCGGCGCACGGCACCAATCCGGCCTCGGCGGTGATGTGCGGCTACACCGTCAGGGAAATTCCCACCGACCGCGACGGCAATGTCGACCTGGAGGCGCTCCGGGCCGCCGTCGGGCCAAATACGGCCGGACTGATGCTGACCAACCCCTCCACGCTCGGGGTGTTCGAAAAGAATATCAGCGAGATGCAGCAGATCGTGCATCAGGCCGGCGGCCTGTCCTACTATGATGGCGCCAACCTCAACGCCATCCTGGGCCGCGTCAAGCCGGGCGACATGGGCTTCGACGTGATCCACGTCAACCTGCACAAAACCTTTTCCACCCCGCACGGCGGCGGCGGACCCGGCTCCGGCCCGGTGGGTGTCAGCGAGCGCCTGCTGCCGTTCCTGCCGATACCGGTGATCGCTTTCGAGTCCGGGCGCTACCGTCTGGTGACGGAAAAGGATCTGCCGCAAAGCATCGGGCGCCTTTCCGGCTTCATGGGCAATACCGGTATCCTGCTGCGCGCCTATTCCTACGCGCGTATGCTGGGCGCGGAAGGGATGCGCCGGGTGGCGGATTTCGCCACCCTCAACGCCAACTACCTGATGGCGGAACTGGGCAAGGCCGGCTTCGATATCGCCTTCCCGCAACGCCGCGCCAGCCATGAGTTCATCGTCACCCTGAAAGGCCTGAAGGAGCAAACCGGGGTGAGCGCGATGGACGTGGCCAAGCGCCTGCTCGACAAGGGCTTCCACGCGCCCACCACCTATTTCCCGATGCTGGTGCCGGAATGCCTGCTGATCGAGCCGACCGAAACCGAGTCGAAGCAGACCCTGGATGCCTTCGTCGCGGCATTGAAGGAAATTCTGGACGAAGCTCACGCCAATCCGGAGATGGTCAAGACCGCTCCCCACACCATGCCGGTGCGGCGTCTCGACGACGTCAAGGCGGCGCGCGAGCTGGATCTGGTGTGGAAGGCTTAGTTTTCATCATTCTGTAACACGCATTCCTTAAACTGGCTTCAATATGGAAAGCCCACACAAAGGCAAGACCGGCCTGAGACGCTTGTGGAACGCCTTCCACTACTCCCTGGCGGGATTCAAGGCCGCCTACCAGAACGAGGACGCTTTCCGGCAGGAATCCCTGCTGGCGGTGGCCCTGATTCCGCTCGCACTGTTCCTGCCGACGGGTGCGGTCGGCAAGGCTCTGATGATTGCCAGCGTGCTGCTGGTGCTGGTCGTCGAGTTGCTCAACTCGGCGGTGGAGGCCACGGTTGACCGCATTTCCCTGGAAGACCACCAGCTCGCCAAACGCGCCAAGGACATTGGCAGCGCTGCCGTTCTGCTGAGCCTGGTTAACCTCGCAGTGGTCTGGCTGCTGGTGCTGTTCGGCTAGCCCGTCACAAAAAATTCACCTCGCTGTCACAATAGTTTTTTCTTGCTGCGGCAAATTGGCGGCATGGAAAAACAGCCCCCCTTCATCCCCCTGTATCTGCCGCTCGCTCAGCGTTCGCTGCGCGTGGCGGTGGTCACGGAAACCTATCCGCCCGAGATCAACGGCGTCGCCCTGACCATCCAGCACATGGTCGATGGCCTGCGCCGGCGCAATCACCAGATCCAGCTGATCCGCCCGCGCCAGGGCAAAGGCGATATGCCCGCCTTCACCGCCAATCTGCAGCAGACCCTGCTGCCGGGCTTTGCCATTCCGCGCTATCCCAACCTGCAACTGGGGCTGCCGGCCGGATCCGCGCTGCGGCAGCTGTGGCGCGAGAGCCGGCCGGACGTGGTGCATATCGTCACCGAGGGGCCGCTCGGCTGGTCGGCGATGAACGAGGCGCGCAAGCTCGATATTCCGGTCACCAGCGATTTTCACACTAATTTCCACAGCTACACCCAGCACTATGGCATCGGCTGGATGCGCGGGCCGATCGGCGCCTACCTGCGCCATCTGCATAACCGCGCGCTGCTGACGCTGGTGCCAGATCATGGCTTGCGCGGCGAACTCGAGGCGCAGGGCTACCGGAACCTGGCCATCGTCGGGCGGGGCGTAGACGCCGATCTGTTCAATCCCGCGCGCCGCAGCATGGAATTGCGCCGCAGCTGGGGAGTGGGCCGGGACAGTTTGGTGGCAGTCTATGTCGGTCGGCTGGCGGCGGAGAAGAATCTCGAAGCGGTGGTGGACGCCTTCGATGCGATGAGCGCCAGACACCCCAGGGCAAAGCTGGTGTGGGTGGGCGATGGCCCGCAGCGCTCACTGCTGCAGTCTCGCAATCCGGGACATATTTTTGCCGGCATGCAAACCGGCATCGATCTGGCCGAGCATTATGCTTCCTCCGACGTGTTCCTGTTTCCCAGCCTGACCGAAACCTTCGGCAATGTGACGCTGGAGGCGATGGCCAGCGGGCTGGCGGTGGTGGCCTACAATTATGCTGCGGCGGCCGAGCATATTCACCATGGCGAAAATGGCCTGGTGGCGGAGTTCGACAATCTTTCCCTGTTCTGCGACCAGGCGGCGATTCTGGCCGGCCGGCCGGAGATGGTCGCGCGACTGGGCGGCAATGCCCGTCAGAGCGCCGACGGCTTGGCCTGGAGCAAAATTTGCGAGCGCTTCGAACAGCTGATGCTGGAAATCGTGGACGAAGGAGGGCGGCATGGAAAGCAAGACCGTTTCATGCCTGGGTCAGATTCAAACCTTGGATCTGGCTCTATGTCTTCGCTTTAACCGGGCCAACCGTCTCAGGTCCATCGGTCGGCTGTTCGGCGGCGCTTCGTTCTGGCTGGTGTGAGCCAAAGATCACTTCCTGTCACGTTCCGGTAACACAGCGTCAGCATAATTCCAGTCTCCACGGTTCTTGGGCAAACTCTGCGCACGAGCCGGCCTATCTCAACCACTGTCGAATCGGATCCACCGTGACACTTCAAAAACAACTCTTTCTGATGACTACGGTCACCGTTGCCGGCCTGCTGGCAGTCATCGTTGTCGTCGCCCTGAGCCTGGGTCGCCTGCAGCATCAGTTCGACGATTATCAGTCCAGGCAGATCCTGGACAAGAGCCTGATCGAAATCAAGGCCAGCGCCCTGGCGATGTCCCGGCTCGACCCGATCCTGCCCGATACCCGGGAAAAGCTGGCCCAGGCGGATGCGCATATCCGGGAGCTGGGTCAGATGATCGGCAGCCAGGCGGAGGGCGAAAAGATCAAATCAGTGCTGAATGCCTGGCAGGAATATGTGCGCGGTTTCGAGGGCGCGATCAAGATCGCCGCCGAAAGCCCGACCGATGCCCTGGTGATTCCGGATGCGTTGTACAAGTCGCATCTCGAACCGATGGTGGCCGACCTGGACGGCATGGTCGTCGTCAACAAGGCGGAGGAAGTTCAATCCAGGCAGCGGATCAGGTCGGACATGACCCGGATCCTGTGGGTGGTGCTGCTGCCGCTGGTTCTGGCCGGGCTGGTGGTGGCGGTGTTCCAGGTGATATTCGGTCGCCGCCTGAAACAGCGGGTGGAGGATATTACCGAGGTGGTGACCCATCTGCACCAGGGCGATCTGAGCCGTCGCCTGCCGGCCGCCAACAACGACGAAATCAGCGGCATGGCCAGGAACATCAACGACTTCGTCGCCCGCTTCGAGGGCATCCTGCGCGACGTGCATGTGTCCGCCGACCAGACCAAGAAAACCGCGCATGGCATCAGCGACATGACCCATGTGGTGACGTCCAATGCCAGGGAGCAGTCGGACAAGGTATTTCAGGTCAGCAATGCGATCGAGGAAATGGGCAATACCATCAACGAGATCGCCACCAATGCCGTGAACGCGGCAACGGCGGCCAACGAATCGCTGGAGCTGGTAAAGTCCGGCAACGACACCGGTCGCCAGACGATTGCCGCCCTCGGTCGCATCGATGAAACCGTCGCGGCCTCGGCGCAAAATATCGGCGAACTGGGCGCCTCGATCCAGCGCATCGCGGCGGTGAGCAACATGATCCGGGATATTGCCGAACAGACCAATCTGCTGGCGCTGAACGCCGCCATCGAGGCGGCGCGTGCCGGCGAACAGGGGCGCGGTTTTGCGGTGGTGGCCGACGAAGTGAGAAAGCTGTCGGAGCGCACCGCCGCTTCGACCGCCGATATCGCCAAGATCGTGCAGGTGATCCAGGCCGGCACCAGCCAGGCGGCGGAATCGATGGTGCGGGCCAAGAACGAGGTCAGCCAGGGGGTGAGCCTGGGCGAGAAGATGGGCCGGTTGCTGCAGGAGATCGACCGGTCGGTGCATATCGTCACCGACATGCTGCAGCAGATCGCGGTGGCGACCGAGGAGCAGTCGGCGGTGGGCACCGAGATCTCGGCCAATATTGAAACGGTGGCTAACATCACCGCTTCCACCGCCAATGACATCGAACGGGCGCGCAATGCCATGCTGGACCTGGCCAGCTCTTCCAGAACCCTGCACGAGGCGGTGGGACAGTTCAAGTTGGCCGGTGCTGGTGCCTAGGGAACCAGGCTCTGCGTGGGGCGGTAAGCTGCTATAATCTGCCGGAATTCATTTCCGGAGTAACCCATGCGCACATTGATTTGCGGCTCTCTCGCCTACGACACCATCATGGTGTTTCACGACCATTTCAAGAACCACATCCTGCCCGAGCAGATCCACATCCTCAACGTCGCCTTCCTGGTGCCGGACATGCGGCGCGAGTACGGCGGCTGCGCCGGCAACATCGCCTACAACCTGGAGATGATCGGCGGCGAGCCGCAGATCATGGCGACCGTGGGCGACGATTTCCGGCCCTATGCGAAGCGGCTGGAGAAGCTCGGCCTGGCGCAGGAGCATGTGCGCAGCGTGCCCGAAACCTTCACGGCACAGGCCTTCATCACCACCGATCTGGCCGACAACCAGATCACCGCTTTTCACCCCGGCGCCATGAACTATTCCCATCGCAACCATATTGACGATGCGAAGAACATCGGCCTGGGCATCGTCGCGCCGGATGGTCGGGAAGGCATGCTGCAGCATGCCCGCGAGTTCCGCGAAGCGGGCATCCCGTTCGTGTTCGATCCCGGCCAGGGCCTGCCGATGTTCGACGGCGAGGAGTTGCTGAACTTCGTCGATCTGGCGGATTACGTCGCCCTCAACGACTACGAGGCGCAGCTGTTGCAGGAGCGCACCGGGCAGAAAATCGAGCAGCTGGCGAAACTTGTCAAGGCGCTGATTGTCACAAAGGGTGGGCAGGGCTCGGAGATTTATGCCGATGGTCAACGCCACGAAATCCCCTGCGTTAAAGCACCGGAGGTGGTCGATCCCACCGGCTGCGGCGATGCCTACCGGGCCGGCCTGTTGTACGGGATCGCTCGCGGCATGGATTGGCAGATGACCGGGCGGCTGGCTTCGCTGCTGGGCTCGGTCAAGATCGCCAGCCGCGGCGGGCAGAACCACACGCTGGCGCGCGAAGAGCTGCACTCGCGTTTTAAGGAACACTTCGGAATGAACCTTGAGGGTTAAACAATGAATATTAGACTGGTGAAATTGATCGTGGCAGTGGCGGCATCTGTTGCGGTGCTCGGCGGCTGCGCATCGAGCATGTCGGGCGGGGCTTATAGCCGCGAGCAGGCACGTCAGGTGCAGGAAGTCAAAATGGGCGTGGTGGAAAGCGTGCGTCAGGTCAAGATCGAAGGCACCAAGAGCCCGGTCGGAGTCGGTGCGGGTGCAGTGATCGGCGGCATCGCCGGCAGCAATGTCGGCGGGGGCAAGGGCAGCACCGTCGGCACGATTCTGGGTGCCGTGGCCGGCGGCGTGGCAGGCTCCATGATCGAAGAGGGCGTGACAAGCAAGAATGGTCTGGAAATCACCGTCAAGCTGGACAATGGCCACATGATTGCCGTAACCCAGGAAGCCGATGAACAGTTCAGGGTCGGCGAGCGGATACGGGTATTGTCTGGCGGCGGCGTTACACGCGTCACTCACTGATGTTTAACCCCCTCCCCCATCAAGGGGGGGGGCGTTGGGTTTGTTCAGTCTTTCTCCAGAGCTGTTGTCATATAAATGTCATTCCGCCGACATTTAGCCGTAACACATCTCGCTTATTGTTCCTCCATCCATCAACGGATAGGAGGGGCAAATGCAATTACAACAGGTACAGACGCCAGGCAGCGCGGTATCAAAGAAGCTTTTTGTCTCTTACGCACAGTCGACGGATGAGGTGAAACAGGCGCAACGCCTGCGCTACCGGGTGTTTGCCGAGGAAATGGGGGCGCGCCTGTCGGGCGGCGAGGCCGGGCTGGACCAGGATATTTACGATCCGTTTTGCGAGCATCTCCTGGTGCGCGACGGCGATACCGGCGAGGTGGTCGGCACCTACCGAATTCTCCCGCCGGATCAGGCAAAGAAAATTGGCGGGCTGTACTCGGCAAGCGAGTTCGATCTTACGCGCCTGCTGCATCTTTCCCCCAGCATGGTGGAGGTGGGGCGTTCCTGCGTACATCCCGATTACCGCACCGGTGCAGCCATCAGCCTGCTTTGGTCGGGGTTGGCGAAGTACATGCTTGGCCACGGCTACGAATACCTGATGGGCTGTGCCAGCGTAAGCATGGCCGATGGTGGACACGCCGCCGCCAGCCTTTATAATAATCTCAGAGTCGATAACATGAGCCCCATCGAGTTGCGCGTTTTCCCGCGTTGCGCGCTTCCCCTGGACAAGCTCAATCGCGAGTCTTCCGTGCCCGCCCCTCTTCCCCCGCTGCTCAAGGGGTACTTGCAAGCAGGCGCTTACATTTGCGGCGATCCCGCCTGGGATCCCGATTTCAATACTGCGGACTTTCTGGTGCTGTTGCCCATGTCCAAGGTGAACAGGCGATATGCACGACACTTCCTGGGGGCAGCCGCTTAAGCGGAGCAACGGCATTCTGATCCGCACCTTGCGGTTGGCGCAACTCGTCCTTCATCTGCTGGTGGGGGTGATCAAGGCGGCGCTGTTGCTTCCCCTGGTTGGCCGGGCCCGACGCACAGAGTTGATCCGCCGCTGGTCGGTGCGCGTGCTCGCCATTCTCAACGTCAGGCTCAACGTCAAGGGCGAGGTGCCGGATATTTCAACGGCAGGCGTGATGTTCGTCTCCAACCATATTTCCTGGCTGGATATTTACCTGCTCGATGCGGTCTGCCCGGTGCGTTTTGTTGCCAAGGCCGAGGTGCGCGCCTGGCCGGTGGTCGGCTGGCTGGCGGTAAAGATTGGAACCTTGTTCATCGAGAGAGGGCGGCGCCATGACACGGCACGTGCCGGCCGGGAAGTGGTCGACGCCCTCAGGCAGGGTGATTGCGTGGCGGTGTTTCCCGAAGGGACCACCAGCAACGGCACATTGCTGCGGCCTTTTCATGCCTCCCTGCTGCAATCGGCAATCAACAGCGGAGCCCGGCTCTGGCCGGTGGCGATCCGCTACGTGCATCGCGACGGCACGGCAAATTTATCCCCGGCTTATGTGGATGACATGAGTTTCGGCACTTCCCTGTTCCGAATCTTGAATGAGCCGGATCTGGAGGCGGAAATTACCTACCTTGAACCGTTGCCGGTGCAGGGGCGCAGCCGGCGCGAACTGGCCGCGCTGGCGGAGCAGGCTATTGCCAATGCGTTGAACCTGGCAGCGCCTGGCAGGAAACCTGATAAACCTGCCTATCCTCCAGCCGCACTGCCGTAAGGTCTCCCCCCCACAAACAGCCGGTATCCAGAGCCATCAGATTGCTGCGCACCTCCAGCCCCAGCGCCGACCAGTGGCCGAAGATGATCGTGGTATCCGCGCTTTTCCGGTTGGGGGCTTCATACCAGGGCAGATGGCCTGCCGGGAAAATCTCCGGCGGCCCCTTGTGGTCGAATTCCATTGCCCCTTCCGGGGTGCAGAAGCGCAGCCGCGTCATCGCGTTGGTGATCATGCGCAGCCGCGCTATCCCATGCAGGTTCTTGCTCCAGGCTTTGGGCTCGTTGCCGTACATGTGCTCGAAAAAATCGAGGTAATGCTTGCCGCGCAGTTCCTGCTCGACCTCGTGGGCGAGGGCGGCGGCTTTCTTCACCGACCATTGCGGCAGCAGGCCGGCATGGACCAGCGCATAGTCGTCCTCGGTATAAAACAGGCGCTGGTGGCGCAGCCAGTCGAGCAGTTCGGCACGATCTGGCGCCGCCAGCACTTGAGCGATCGTATCCTTGCGATGCGGTTTGACGAAGCCGTAGGCGACCGCCAGCAGGTGCAGATCGTGGTTGCCGAGCACGACCACCGCCTTGTCGCCCAGCGACTTTGCCCAGCGGAGCGCCGCCAGCGAATCCGGCCCGCGGTTGACCAGATCGCCCACCAGCCACAGCCGGTCCCGCGCGGGATCGAAGTCGATCTTTTGCAGCAGTAGCTGCAGCGCCTGAAAGCAGCCTTGAATGTCGCCGATGGCGTAAGTCGACATAGTTCCGAGTCCTGAGTGCTGAGTCCTGAGTGGGGTTGTGGCCATTTTACAGTGGGTCGCCTTGCCCATGTGTTAAAATCAGCGCCGGTGCTACTCAGCACTCAGCACTCAGGACTCAGCACTTAATGTTGTCCCATCTCAATGCCCCGCAGCGCGAAGCGGTGAAATATCTCGACGGCCCCCTGCTGGTACTGGCCGGCGCAGGCAGCGGCAAGACCCGCGTGATTACCCACAAGATCGCCTACCTGATCGAGGAATGCGGCTATTCGCCCGCCCACATCGCGGCGATCACTTTCACCAACAAGGCGGCGCGCGAGATGTCCGAGCGCGCCGCCAAGCTGTTGCAGGGCAAGCCCAGCCGGGGGCTGACCGTCACCACTTTCCATTCGCTGGGGATGCAGATATTGCGCAAGGATGCCGCGCACCTCGGCTACAAGCCGCGGTTCTCGATCTTCGACGCCACCGACGCCGCCCAGATCCTCAGCGACATCATCAAGACCACCGACAAGGGCGAGATTCGGGGCGTGCAGCAGCGTATCTCGCTATGGAAAAACTCGCTGGTATCGCCCGACCTGGCGCTGAACCAGTCCGAGAACGACCTCGAACACCATGCCGCAAAAACCTACCTGGCTTACCAGGACACCTTGCGCGCCTATCAGGCGGTGGACTTCGACGACCTCATCCGCCTGCCGGTGGAGCTGTTCAGCACGGTTCCCGAAGCCCTCGAGAAATGGCGCAACAAGCTGCGCTACCTGCTGATCGACGAGTACCAGGACACCAACGGCTGCCAGTACCAGCTGCTGCGGCAGCTGACCGGCAGCGGCGGGGCCTTCACCGCGGTGGGCGACGACGACCAGGCGATCTACGGCTGGCGTGGCGCGGACATCAAGAACCTGCACACCCTGCGCGAGGACTACGAGCGCCTGCACGTGGTCAAGCTGGAGCAGAACTACCGTTCCTGCATCCGCATCCTGCGCGTCGCCAACAGCCTGATCGCCAACAATACCAAGCTGTTCGAGAAGAAACTGTGGAGCGACCTCGGCCTCGGTGATCCGATCAACGTGCTGGCCGCCAAGGACGAGGAGCACGAGGCGGAGAGCGTAGTGATGCGGCTGCTGGCGCACAAGTTCGAGCATCGCACCCGCTTCGCCGATTACGCCATCCTGTATCGCGGCAACCATCAGGCGCGGGTGTTCGAGCAGCAGCTGCGCAACGAGCGCATCCCTTACCAACTGAGCGGCGGCAGCTCGTTTTTCGACAAGGCCGAGATCAAGGATGTGATCGCCTACTTGCGCCTGCTGGCCAATAGCGACGACGACCCCGCTTTCATCCGAGCCGTCACCACGCCGAAAAAAGGCATCGGCGCGCAAACCCTGGAAAAGCTCGGCAACTACGCCGCGCAGCGCAACCAGAGCCTGTTCGCCGCCGCCTTCGAGGCCGGGGCGGAAAACCAGCTCGGCAGCAAGCAGTACCATGCCCTGATGGAGTTCTGCCAGTTCATCAACAACCTGCAATTCCGCGCCGAACGGGAATCGGCCGCGACCATCATCGAGGATTTGCTCAAGGCGATCGGCTACGAGACCCACCTGTTCGACAGCGAAGAGCCGCGCGCGGCGGAAAGCAAATGGAACAACGTGCGGGAATTCGTCGCCTGGCTATCGAAGAAGGGCGAGGAGGACGGCAAGAACATCATCGAACTGACCCAGACCATCGCCCTGATCAATATCCTGGATAACCGCGACAGCCAGGACCTCGATGCGGTGCGCCTGTCCACCCTGCATGCGGCGAAGGGGCTGGAGTATCCCCATGTATTCCTGGTCGGCGTGGAGGACGGCATCCTGCCGCACCGCGAATGCATCGACAACGGGCTGGTGGAGGAAGAGCGTCGCCTGATGTACGTCGGCATCACCCGCGCCCAGCGGGGCCTGACCCTGAGCTACTGCTCGAAGCGCAAGCGCGGTCGCGA
The DNA here is from genome assembly GCA_030691435.1 of Sulfuricella sp. GTDB lineage: Bacteria > Pseudomonadota > Gammaproteobacteria > Burkholderiales > Sulfuricellaceae > Sulfuricella. The sequence goes on from JAUYEK010000414.1 coordinate 14,392, forward strand.
ATGGCAGGCCTGCGAGCCAAGCCGCTTCATCGCCGAACTGGCGCAGGACGACCTGCGCATCAGCGGACGGGAAAGCGCCCCGGAAGTGCAGAAATCGGAAGGCACGGCGCGGCTGGCGCAGTTGAAGGCGATGCTGAAAAAATAAGGTGTCGGGAATCGGGAGGGGAGGGTTCAGGGATGAATCGCCACTCTCCTGCAGCTTCAGCGTTGAAACGCTATGGGAATGGCTGAATGGCCCGCTCTGAACCGCATCCCATCACGTAGCATAGACGCTACGCCCCTCGCCCTGATAGCTCTGATACACATGCTCGAAAACAGCAGCGCATTTGGCTTCGTAAATTTCCTTGGAATAAGCACGCGGCAAGCCTTCATCCAGCGCGTTCTCGATCTCGATTTTTACGCGGGCGCGAGTAGAAATCTTTTGTCGCCAGCCCAGCACCAGCAACTTGTGCAGTTTCTCCAACAAGTGGTGCGCGACCTTCTTCACCTCTTCACGCTCTTCGGTGGACAGCTCCGGCGCAGGCCGGGTAAGAATATCCAGGATCGTGAGTTCTTCTTCGCTCAGGTTCTCGCGCACATGGCGTGTCTGTTCTTCCGTCAGGACAGTGGATAGCGCCAGCAGCTCCTTGAAAATTTCCTCGATATTGCGGCTGCCCGAGTTGTAGCTTTCGATCAGTACCTGGAATTTTTCCAGATAATCAGCGCGTGTCGGGTTGAGGCGCACCATGCGTTCCAGTTGCGCGCGCACCGCCGCCTTCAGCCGCTCGACATCGGTATTGCTCGGCTTCTTGTTCTCGAAGCGTTTGCGTAATGCCTCGAAATTGATCTTCGATAAGTCGATTTGCCCGTAGCCCTGTGTCGGCTGCCGAATCTTGAACGGTTCGGCAGCAATGGATTCGTCCAGCAAGTCCTGAATACCCTGCATGATGTGCGAAATATCCGGCGGTTCGGTCACGGCGCGGATGCACCCGGCAATCGCGGCCAGGCAGCCGCAGCGTTGCGCGAA
>JAUYEK010000418.1 GCA_030691435.1 Sulfuricella sp.
GGCGATGCTGATCATTCGGCTGTTCGGCGGCGCAGCTTTCCCAGGCCCCGGTTATTTCCTTTCCTGCCTGACCGGCGCGGTGTTATGGCCGGCTCTGAGTTTGCTGTTGCTGCTCCCGCAACGCGGCAGGCCGGACTCTGATTCGGTGTATTTCGCAGGCCACAAGTGAAGCGCCCGACCGAACTCAGAAATCATCAGAAGGAGCTGTATTATTTCAGATGGCGGCTGGGTATTGCCGCAGCTGGCGCAGTGCTGCTGTTTACGCTGCTGGTGGGGCGCTTCTTTTTCCTGCAGGTGGCGCAGCACGATCATTTCCACACCCTGGCTGAAAATAACCGTATTTCCATCATTCCCGTCGTTCCCAATCGCGGGTTGATCCTTGACCGCAACGGCATCGTTCTGGCGCACAGCTACTCTGCTTACACCCTGGAAATTACGCCGAGCAAGGTGAAGAATCTGGAGGCGACGATCAACGGGCTGGCAGCCCTGGTCGACATTCAGCCGCGCGACCGCAAGCGCTTCAGGAAGCTGCTCGAGGAAAGCCGCAACTTCGAGAGTCTGCCGATTCGCGCCCGTCTGAACGATATCGAGGTTGCCCGCTTTACCGCCAACCGCTTCCGTTTTTCCGGCGTGGACATCAAGGCACGGCTGTTCCGCCATTATCCCAAGGGGGAGCTGGCTTCCCATGCCATCGGCCATATCGGCAGGATCAACGATGCCGATCTCGATCAACTGGAAAAATCAGGCGATCTGGCGAACTATCGCGGCACGGACCACATTGGAAAGCTCGGCATCGAGCAGAGTTACGAGAAACAGTTGCACGGCATCACCGGCTTCGAGCATGTGGAAACCGATGCCGGCGGTCGCGCCATCCGCACTCTGAGCCGACGCTCCCCGGTATCCGGCAACAACCTGACCTTGACCATCGACAGCCGCTTGCAGGAAGTCGCCGAGAATGTTTTCGCGCAGTACCGCGGCGCGCTGGTGGCCATCGAGCCGAAGAGCGGCGAGGTGCTGGCCTTTGTCAGCAAGCCCGGCTTCGACCCTAACCTGTTTATCGATGGCATCGACCCGGTCAACTGGGATGCCCTCAACAACTCCCCCGACAAGCCGCTCAATAACCGCGCCCTGCGCGGACAGTATCCGCCGGGCTCGACCTTCAAGCCGTTCATGGCGCTGGCCGGGCTGGAGCTGGGCAAGCGCACGCCTTCCTACACCATCTCCGACCCGGGGTTTTTTACGCTGCCCGGCAGCGCCCATCGCTATAGGGACTGGAAGGTGGGTGGGCACGGTTCGGTGGATTTGCACAAATCCATCGTGATTTCCTGTGATACCTATTACTATGGCCTGGCCAACGATCTGGGGCCGGACAACATCTTCAACTTCATCGGCCAGTTCGGCTTCGGAAAGAAGACCGGCATCGACATCGAGGGTGAAAGCACCGGCCTGCTGCCCTCGCGCGAGTGGAAGATGAAGCGTTACAAGCAGAAATGGTACGCCGGCGACACCATCAGCGTCGGCATTGGCCAGGGCTATAATCTGGCCACTCCCCTGCAACTGGCCTTCGCCACGGCGGTATTGGCCAATAACGGCACCGTTATCCGTCCGCACCTGGTGCGCACGATTCTCGATGCCGCCACCAACCAGGTGCGGACGGTGCCTGCCGCCAAGCCCGTCGCCACCCTGGCCTTGAAGCCGGAGAACCTGGAGCTGGTAAAGAATGCGATGGTTGCCGTCACCCAGCCGGGCGGTACGGCGCCACGCGTCGGCGTGGGCGCTCCCTACCTTACCGCCGGCAAGACCGGCACGGCCCAGGTGATCGCCATCAAGCAGGGTGAGAAATACGTGGAAAGCCGGGTTGCCGAGCGCCACCGCGACCACGCCCTGTTCATCGCCTATGCGCCAGCCGAAGATCCCAAGATTGCCTTTGCCATCCTGGTGGAAAACGGCGGCCACGGCGGCTCGACCGCAGGGCCTATCGCCCGCATGGTGCTGGACTATTTCCTGCTCGGCAAACTGCCGCCACCGCCAGTGCCGCCCGCCGACGAGGAAGAGGATGAACATGATTAACACAAACATCGCGAAGCGATACCCCATCACTCTCCCCCTCTGGGGGAGAGGTAGGAGAGAGGGAACGGACACGGCGAGAAGCGATCTCATTGTTTGGGGAGGCGCTTCTCGCCATGACCGTTAAAATCGACTTGCGGCGGTTATGGTTGCGGCTGACAGAGAATATCGACAGCTTGCTGATGAGCTTTATCCTGATGCTGATGCTGATCAGCCTGGCGGTGATGTTCAGCGCCTCCGGCCAGGATTTCGCCAAGACCTCCAGCCAGATGGCCAACATGTCCGTAGCGCTGCTTTTGATGTGGCTTGTGGCCAAAGTGCCGCCACAGCATCTGGCGCGATTTGCCTTGCCGGTTTATATCCTGGGGCTATTGCTGCTGGTTGGCGTCGCGCTGTTCGGAGATGTCAGTCACGGCGCACGGCGCTGGCTGAATATCGGCATTCGCATCCAGCCCTCGGAGATGATGAAGCTGGCCGTGCCGCTGATGCTTGCCTGGTACCTGGACCGGCGCGAAAAGACGCTCAACCTCAAGGATTTCGGCGTCGCCGTCCTGATGCTGGTGGCCCCGGTGGGGCTGATCGTGAGACAGCCGGATCTCGGCACTGCCTTGTTGATTTCCGCCGCCGGCTTCTACGTGCTGTTTCTGGCGGGCCTGAGCTGGCGCATCATCCTCGGGCTGGTTGGAATCGGCGCGGCGAGTACGCCAATTCTGTGGTCGCTGCTGCACGACTACCAGCGCCAGCGTATCCTGACCCTGATCGATCCTTCCCAGGATCCTCTCGGCACGGGCTATCACATCATCCAGTCGAGCATTGCATTAGGGTCGGGCGGGATTTTCGGCAAGGGCTGGCTCAACGGGACGCAGGCACACCTCGATTTTCTGCCGGAGCGCACCACGGACTTCATTTTTGCCGTCTATGCCGAGGAATTCGGCCTGGCCGGCAACCTTATCCTGCTGGCCTTGTACGTCCTGGTGATCGGTCGCGGCCTGGTGATCGCCGCCAAGGCGCCGACCCTGTTCAGCCGACTCCTGGCGGGCAGCATCACGCTGACTTTCTTCACCTACGCTTTCGTCAACATGGGCATGGTGAGCGGCATCCTGCCCGTGGTCGGCGTGCCGCTGCCCCTGATCAGCTACGGCGGGACTTCCATGGTGACACTGCTGCTCGGATTTGGTATGTTGATGAGCATACAAACCCACCGGAAACTGGTGCAGTCATAATTGGGTGAGGGGTGAGGGGCTAATCTATGCACACATCGTTGCAAGCTGTTGATTTTGCCCCCTCTCCCCTTGTGGGAGAGGGCTGGGGAGAGGGGTGAATGGTGAAAGATGAGAGGCGGGGCTGCGGCTCGATATTGGCCGTGTTGTGTCTGTTGCCCGCCCTTCTGGTCGGTTGCGGCAGCGTCGCGCCACGGCAGGATGCACCAGTTGTTTCCAAGCAGGAAAAACCGGCTGCGGTGACCAAAAAGGGTGGCGGCTATTACCTCGACGATGGCCCGGGCGACAACCCGCCCGCCAATCTTGACGCCATTCCCGATGCCGAACCGAAAGTCGAGCCTTTGCACAAGGCCGCCGGTCGGCCCTACACCGTGCTGGGCCAGAGCTATACCCCCAACACCCGCCTCAAGCCCTACAAGGAAACCGGCGTGGCTTCGTGGTATGGCAGACGCTATCACGGTCAGAAAACCTCGATCGGAGAGGTCTACGACATGTACGGCATGACGGCGGCGCACCCCACCCTGGCCCTTCCCAGCTATGTGCGCGTCACCAACCTGAAGAACAGCAAATCGGTGGTGGTGCGGGTCAACGACCGCGGCCCGTTCCATAGCGACCGCCTGATCGATTTGTCCTATACTGCGGCCTACAAGCTGGGCGTGCTCGCCGGCGGCAGTACCCGGGTCGAGGTGGAGGCGATCGACCCAGCCAATTACGCTGCCGCAGCAAAACTCGCTGAAGCGCCGCTCGCCGCTCCGTTGGCCGATAAGAGCCCGGTTGCCGCAGCCCAGGAAACGCCGTCGAACGGCCACTATGTCCAGCTCGGCGCGTTCGGCGCGCAGGAAAATGCGGAGTCTTTCCACGGCAGGCTCAAGGCTGAGCTGGCCCAGCTGGCCGACAAGCTGCAAATCCATCCGTCAGGCGGGATGTTCCGGGTGCGTGCCGGGCCGTTCCAGACCCTGGCAGAAGCCAGCCAGGTTGCCGCCGAAATCAAAAATTCTCTCAATATCAAAGCGGTGCTGATCATCCGCTAATGGAAGTCCTGAGTCCTGAGTTGAAAGTCCTAAGCGAGTTGAATCGCTTCGCGATGTTTTTCACTCAGGACTCAGGACTCAGGACTTAGATACATGATGAAAAAACTCCTTACACTTGCATTGCTATTGGCCGCGCTCCCGCTGTTTGCGGCGCCTCCCGCTATTCCCCTGCCACCCGCGCCGGACATTGCCGCCAGAAGTTACATTCTGGTGGACTTATCCAGTGGCCAGACCTTACAGCAGCGGGGCGGGAACGAACGAGTGGAGCCGGCTTCGCTCACCAAGCTGATGACCGCCTACCTGACTTTTGCCGCCCTGCACCAGGGCGTGATCACGTCTGACCAGGCGTTGCCGGTATCCGAGCGAGCTTGGCGCGCCGAGGGTTCGCGCATGTTCATTCAGCCGAACACACCGGTTGCCGTGGACGATCTGATTCGCGGAATGATCGTGCAATCCGGCAACGATGCCTGCATCACCCTGGCTGAGGGCGTCGCCGGCAGCGAAGAAGAGTTCGTCCGGCGCATGAATCTGGAAGCCCAGCGTCTTGGCATGAAAAACACCCATTTCACGAACTCCACCGGCCTGCCCCACCCGCAGCACTACACCACAGCCCGGGATTTGAGCCTGCTGGCTCGGGCGATCATCCGCGATTTCCCCGAATACTATCCGCTCTATTCGCTGAAGGAGTACAAGTACAACCACATCACCCAGGCCAACCGTAACCGCCTGCTGTGGCAGGACCCCACCGTCGACGGCATGAAAACCGGGCATACCGAATCCGCCGGCTTCTGCCTGATCGCATCGGCCAAACGCGATTCGCGGCGGCTGCTTTCGGTGGTGCTGGGCACGACTTCGGAAAGCATGCGCGCCAGCGAGAGCCAGAAACTGCTGAATTACGGTTTCCAGAATTTCGACACCCACCATCTGTACCGGAAGGGCCAGGTTGTTGCCACCCTGCCGGTGTGGAAGGGCAGCGAAAATATCCTCAAGGCCGGCGTTGCCCAGGATTTCTACGTCTCGCTGCCGAAGGGCCAATATGCGCGCCTCAAGGCCTCGCTGGTCAGCAAGCAGCCCTTGCTGGCGCCGCTTGCGGCGGGGCAGGAAGTCGGCACTATCCGCTTGACGCTGGATGACAAACCCTATGCCGAATACCCGCTGGTGGCGGTGGAAGGCGTGGCCAGAGCGAACTTCTTCAAGCGCGGCTGGGACGGAATCAAGCTGTGGTTCAAATGATTCTAAGAAAAGTTTTGCCACGGATGAACACGGATTACATAGATTTTATGGGAGATTTTCCGGCATGACTCAACCCCGCATTCCAAGGAGATTCTCTTGTGCTCGCAATCCAATGATTATCCGTGTCAATCCGTGCTAATCCGTGGATAAAGACGAATTTAAGATGGTCTACCTCAACGGCGAATTCATGCCGATCGAGGAGGCCTGCGTGCCGGTTCTCGACCGCGGCTTCATCTTCGGCGATGGCGTCTACGAGGTGATCCCGGTCTACTCGCGCCGCCCGTTCCGCCTGCGCGAGCATCTGAAACGCCTGCAGCACAGCCTGGACGGCATCCGGCTGAGCAACCCGCATAGCGAGGAAGAATGGGTATGCCTGATCGGCGAACTGGTCGAGCTCAACGAGGAAGAAGACCAGTC
>JAUYEK010000419.1 GCA_030691435.1 Sulfuricella sp.
GCTTGAGGGTCTGGTGGCGCCGCTGGACCGCGCCAACGTCGATACCGACGCGATCATCCCGAAGCAGTTCCTGAAGTCCATCAAGCGCAGCGGCTTCGGCCCGAACCTGTTTGACGAGTGGCGCTATCTCGACCACGGCGAACCGGGGCAGGATTGCAGCAACCGTCCGCTCAACAAGGATTTCGTGCTCAATCAGCCGCGCTATCAGGGCGCGCAAATCCTGCTGGCGCGCGAGAACTTCGGCTGCGGCTCAAGCCGCGAGCATGCGCCATGGGCGCTGCTGGACTACGGTTTCCGCGCTGTTATCGCCCCCAGCTTTGCCGATATTTTCTTCAACAACTGCTTCAAGAACGGCATCCTGCCGATTGTGATGGATGCCGGTGAGGTGGATCGCCTGTTCGAGGAAACCGCAGCGACCGTGGGCTACCGCCTGACGGTGGATCTGGAGCAGCAGTTGGTCACCACTCCGGGCGGGCACGGCATCAGCTTCGCGGTGGACGCCTTTCGCAAGTATTGCCTGCTCAACGGCCTGGACGACATCGGCCTGACGCTGCAGCACGCGGACAAGATCAAGGCGTATGAGGAACGGCGGCGCCAGTCGGAGCCGTGGGTGTTTGGCTGATCCGGGTACTCCAAAGATGAGACTTTCCGAAACCGAGGCCACCATCATCCGCCAGGCCGTCGCTGAATTTTTTGGCAGCGATGCTCGCGTGAGACTGTTCGGTTCGCGTGTCGATGATGCCGGGCGGGGCGGGGATGTGGATTTGTATGTCGAGCCCGGCGGGCGCGACGATCTTTACCGGCGGCGCATCCGTTGTCTGGCAAGACTGGCTGCGCGGCTGCCTTATCCCGTCGATCTGGTGGTGGCGGATGAGGGAAATCAGCGCCCGATTGACCGCGTAGCCGTTGCCATGGGAGTGGAATTATGACCGTGACCGTCCGCGCCGACCTGATAGCAGCACTGCGCCGCAAGCGCGTAGGATGGGTGGAGCGTAGCGATACCCATCGCTTTGCAGTGATGATTGATGGGTATCGCTACGCTCCACCCATCCTACCCGTACTACATGGAGAAAATCGGCGTGGTTTCATCCGCCGAGGCATGGAACGAGGCGCGGGCGGTGCGCAATGACGCGGCACACGAGTACACGGATGATCCCGCCGGGCAGGCGGAGTTCTTCAATCAGGTGTATGAGAAAACGCAATTCCTGTTTGAGACGCTGGCGGCTTTGCAGGATTTTTGCCATCGTACCTACCCGGAAGGAAAATAATGATTCAAATAAACTTTCAAAGTGAGAGATTGAAAAAAATGAAAATCGCAGTCTTGCCGGGTGACGGCATCGGTCCGGAAATCGTCGCGCAGGCAGTCAAGGTGTTGCGGGCGCTGGCCAGCGACGGCATGAAAATCGAGATGGAAGAGGCGCCGATC
>JAUYEK010000422.1 GCA_030691435.1 Sulfuricella sp.
GACTGGGTCACCCATCTGGATCAACTCAGCCAGCTCAAGAAATTTGCTGCCGACAAGGCCTTCCAGGAGCAATTCCGCCGGGTCAAACAGGCCAACAAGAAAGCACTTGCCAAAATTATCGAGAAAAAACTGGGCATCCAGGTCAACCCGGCCTCCCTGTTCGACGTACAGATAAAGCGCATCCACGAATACAAGCGGCAACTGCTCAACCTGCTCCACGTGGTCACGCTGTACAACCGCATCCGCGCCAATCCGGGGGCGGATCGGGTGCCCCGCACCGTGATCTTCAGCGGCAAGGCGGCCCCGGGCTATGCCAGAGCCAAACTGATCATCAAGCTGATCAATGACGTAGCGGACATCGTCAACCACGACCCAGCCATTGGGGACCGGCTCAAGGTGGCGTACATTCCCAATTACGATGTCACCACCGCCTCGGATATCATTCCCGCTGCGGACCTTTCCGAACAGATTTCCACCGCCGGCACCGAAGCCTCGGGAACAGGCAACATGAAGCTTGCCCTCAACGGCGCGCTGACGATAGGCACTCTGGACGGCGCAAACATTGAAATTCGCGACGAAGTCGGCGCGAACAACATTTTTATTTTCGGGCTAAACACCGATGAGGTAACCGAAATGACAAGCAAGGGATACAACCCTTGGGATTATTACCATGGCAACGAGGAACTCAGGCAGGCGCTCGACATGATCGGTTCCGGCTATTTCTCACTGGACGAACCCGAGCGCTTCCGACCGATCATCGACGCGCTTACGACTGGCGGCGACCAATACCTGCTGCTCGCCGATTACGCCGCTTACATTGCCTGCCAGGAAAAAATCGATGCGCTCTACCGCGACCCGGGAGAGTGGGCGCACAAGGCCATCCTCAATGTGGCTGGCATGGGCAAGTTTTCCAGCGACCGCACCGTCAGGGAATACGCGGAGAAAATCTGGGGGTTTAAAGCGGTGAGGGGTGTGGGGTGTGGGGTTGGGTGGGCACGTCTTTGTGCCCACGCGATCAGCCAATCAAAACAAGCGCCTTTTACCATTGCCCCCTCTCCCGCCTGCGGGAGAGGGTTGGGGAGAGGGCGTTATTCCACGTGGGCACAAAGACGTGCCCACCCTACCAAACTCGTTGCTAATCCATCCCCAGCCGTTCCAGGCGATAACGCAACGCCCGAAAGGTGATGCCAAGCAGCTTGGCTGCCGCAGTCTTGTTGAAACGGGTTTTTTCCAGCGCTTCCAGAATCGCCTCTTTTTCCAAGGCGTCGAGGTATTCCTGCAATGGCAGGCTTTTCATCTGCGCCATGTCCTTCGGCTGCTTCGCCGCGAGCTGCAAATCCTCGCGACATATCTCGCCGCCCGTGGTCAGCGCCATCGCCCGCTCGAGGATGTTTTCCAGCTCGCGGACATTACCGGGAAAATCGTGCTCTCGCAGTTCCTTCAACGCTGCCTGGCTCAATTTCGGCGGCTCAGTGTTCAGACCCGCCACTTTCTTGAGTATCTCCCCGGCCAGCAGCGGGATATCCTCCGGTATCTCGCGTAGCGCCGGCATCTTCAACACGATCACGTTGAGCCGGTAAAACAAGTCCTGACGAAATTTTCCGTTTTCCACACATAGCACCAAATCCTGGTGGGTGGCGCTGATGATGCGCACATCCACTGGTTCTTCCTGGGTGGCTCCCACCTTGCGCACCATTTTTTCCTGGATGACGCGCAGCAGTTTCACCTGCATCGGCAGGGGCAGTTCCGCCACTTCATCCAGAAACAACGTACCGCCGGCTGCCGCCTGAAAAAAACCATCCTTGTCCTGGTTGGCGCCGGTGAAAGCGCCTTTCTTGTAGCCGAAGAACTCGCTTTCCATCAGGTTCTCGGGGATCGCCCCGCAGTTGACGGCGACAAACGGGCCATCGCCGCGCGGGCCGCTGAGATGAATCAACCGCGCCGCCATCTCCTTGCCGCTGCCCGACTCCCCGGTGATATGGACCGGCGCCAAGCTGCGCGCCAGCTTCGCTATCATCTGGCGGGTCTGCAGCATCAGGGGTGAGTCGCCGAGCAACGCAGGTTGGCCGCCACCGGGATTTTCGCCGGTTTTTTTCGGTTGCCCGTCATGAGACAGCTTTAGCGCGGAATTGACCAGCGCACGCAACTGGGTCAGGGAAACCGGCTTGGACAGGTAATCGAATGCGCCCGCCTTGAGCGCGGCGACAGCATTTTCCGCGCTGCCGTAAGCGGTGATCACCGCCACCGGTTTGCCGGGATAATTCTTGGTCACATATTCCAGAAAGCTCAGGCCATCCCCGTCGGGCAAACGCATGTCGGTGAGGCAAAGATGATAGTAGTTCTTATGCAGGTATTGCTCCGCCTCGAACGTGCTGGCCGCCGCATCGACTTCCAAGCCCATGCGCTGCAGCGTCAGCACCAGCAGTTCGCGAATGTCGGCCTCATCGTCCACGACCAGCACACGGCGCGGTTGTTCTTCATTCCGGGAAACTTGCGGTGTCCGGTTCAACACATCTCCCCTTCAGCGCTTATCCTGAATTGCCCGCCTTGCGGGGCTTCAATGTAATCGAGCGTGGCTCCGTTGGCTTCGCACAGTTCGCGGGCAATATAAAGCCCCAAACCGGTGCCGGTGCTGTCGGTGGTAAAGAATGGCTCGAACAGCTGGGTGCGCAACGCTTCGGCAACCCCGGGCCCGTCATCGGCCACGTCCAATTGTACAACATTCCCGGGCGACGCAAATGCCGCACGCAGGCGGACGCTGCCGTCCCGCTGCTGGCAGTGGCGCCAGGCATTGCGGCACAGGTTCCACAGCACCTGGTCGAGGTGATGCCGGTCGAAGCGTACCGTCAGGCCCTCCGCCACGTCCAGAACAACAGCCTTGGCCGGAATTTTTTCGGTCTGGCAAAACTGCTCGGCGAACTGGCGCAAAGTTGCGCCGAGGCGGAGCGTTTCCGGCGTGGCGCGGTCCCTGCGGTTGAGTTGCAGCACGTCCTGCACCATCCGGTCGAGGCGATGAGTGTTGTCGCGGACGATCTGCAGCAGCCGGACATGGGTCGCATCCTGCCCCGGCTCCTCCTGCAATAGCTGGGTCGCGTGGCCGATCGAGCTGAGGGGGTTGCGGATCTCGTGCGCGATATTGGCCGTCAGCCGGCCCAGCGCTGCCAGCTTGTGCTGCTGGGCCCGCGCCTGCATCAGGCTCAAATCCTCCAGAAAGATCAGCGCGCCCAGCCTCTCGTCCCCGCCAATCGCGGTAACGCGTACCTGCACCTGTTTGCCGGTGGCCGGTGCAACCAGTTCGAAATGGTCGTTGCGCGGATCGGCTCGCCAGCGCTGCAGGCAGCCGGACAATGCCGGAAAATAGTCGTTGAGCCGCAGCTTGTCCCACACCGCCGCCGGCGTGCCGAGCAATTTTTCCGCCTCGGCGTTGCGCTGCCGCACCCGGCCCTGCTCGTCCACCACCAGCACGCCGTCCTGCATATTCTGGATCACCAGCTGGTTGACCTGGGCCAGGTTGGCAAGGTCGATGCTCTGCTTCTGCGCCAGATTCTCGGTCACAGCCAGGCGCTTGGTCAGGACAAAGGCCAGCCCGGCGATAGCGAAAAACCCCATGCTGGTGAGGCTGGTTTGCAGATAATCCTTGGTGCTGCCCGCCAGCACCAGCACCTGGTAGGTCTGCTCGAGCAAAAGCGCAATGCTCGCCATCGCGGCATGGAACATCGCCAGGCGGCCGCGGCTGACCATGCCGGTAGCTGCCAGCGGCCCCAGCAGGAGCAGCCCGAGACCGCTCTGAATACCCCCGCTGGCATGCATCAGCAGCACGATAATCAAAATATCCGCACTCACCTGGGCACTCAGGAGCAGATTGAAGCGCGGCCAGCGAATATCGATCGGCACGATCATCAGCGCCGCAAGGAACACGTAAGCAATGCTGGTGGCGTAGAACAAGGGAGGATCGTAAGCGCCAAAGGTGTTGATGACGCCGAACATGGCATAGGCGACGGCAAACGTGCCGGCCAGGGTCAGTCGAAAAAGATTGAAATAGCGGAGAGACCGCCAGTATGCCTCAGGTTGAGGCGTGGCCCGAACCTGTAGCAAATCTGTCAGCATTAAGGATTACTTCTGATGGAGTTGGCGATGCTCATTGGTGCAAAAATTCTCACCGTTGCTGACGATGCTTTCGCTCCTCGGCAGATGCACTCCACAATGGGCGCAACGCACCATGTCCTCGCCGATTGCGTTTTTTGGCGCATCTTCCCGCTTGATCCTGCGGCCATAGCTTTTGACGAGGCGGTAAACAACCCAGGCGGCCAGAGCAAGAAGTATCAGTTTGATCAACATCACCTTGCCCCGGTAAACGAGGCGCCTCAGGATTCAAGATTCGGACATGAACTGGTCGGGGTGAGAGGATTCGAACCTCCGGCCTCTGCGTCCCGAACGCAGCGCTCCACCAGGCTGAGCTACACCCCGCTTCGATTTTTTTCAGTAGCTTCGCGTTACCGAAAAGTCTGCCAATTGTAGCAAAGATTCCTTGTATTTTGAATGCGGCAGATGTGAAATCGCCTCGCACGCCACCCGGGCTTCAGCCTTCGCCTGGTTTTTCGCGTAATCCAGCGCGCCGGTATCGCGGATCGCGGCCATCACGGCATCCAGCTCGTTCAGGCCGCCCTGCTCGATTGCCCTGCGGATCACCTCTGCCTGCTGCGGCGTGCCGTTTTTCATGGCATGGATCAGGGGCAGCGTAGGCTTCCCTTCAGCCAGGTCATCACCAACGTTTTTGCCGGTTTCGGCGTGGTCGCCGGAATAATCCAGCACGTCGTCGATCAGCTGGAACGCCGTGCCCATGCGCATCCCATAGGCTGCCATGGCCTCCTCGTCGGCCCCGGAGGCATTGCCCAGGATCGCACCGAGGCGGGTGGCGGCCTCGAACAGTTTGGCGGTTTTGTAGTGAATCACCTGAAGATAGCGCGCCTCGTCGATATCCGCATCGTTACAGTTCAACAGTTGCAGCACTTCGCCCTCGGCGATGACGTTGGTTGCATCCGCCAGCACCTCCATCACGCGCATGCTACCCGCCCCGACCATCATCTGGAAGGCCCTGGAATAGAGGAAGTCGCCGACGAGAACGCTGGCTGCGTTGCCGAACAGGGCGTTGGCGGTGGCGTTGCCGCGCCGCAGGTTGGATTCGTCCACCACGTCGTCGTGCAGCAGGGTGGCGGTATGGATGAATTCGACCACCGCAGCGAGCACGTGGTGATAGCCGCCGGAATAGCCGAACGCACCCGCCGACAGCAGCACCAGCGCGGGGCGCAGGCGCTTGCCGCCGCTATTGATGATGTATTCGCTGATCTGGCGGATCAGCACGACTTCGGAATAGAGCCGCCTGCGGATGACTTCATCCACGGCTAGCATGTCCGACTCGATGGGACTGCGTATGGCTTCCAGCGACACAAAAAATCCAGAGGTTAGGTGAAAAAGGGCTCAATGGTAGGAACGAGAGCAATTCGGTGTCAAGTTTTTCCAGCCCCGCCCCTGATTTCTAAACAATAATTTAACCCTCGCCACAAAATTCTGGTACAATCGCGTTCCTTTTTAAAAGTAAGTGTGGAGCTCAATATGTACGCGGTCATAAAAACCGGTGGCAAGCAGTATCGCGTTGCC
>JAUYEK010000426.1 GCA_030691435.1 Sulfuricella sp.
CGCCGTGGGGCGCATTGCGTTGTTGCGATCCGCTGGCTTGGAATGACCAAGCGGCGCGTCTCGCGCCTAGCACTGCGCCCCACGGCGCAACGGCGCGGGGTATGAAACCTGCTGAAATAGGCTCTTGACCTTCCGCGAGGACGACAAAATGCTTTTATCCATCCATTCAAGATACAAATGCCCCGCATAGTGACAAAAGCGGCAGTGCAAGATTATACTCGACCCATTATTTTTAATGCCTTAAGCAGCGAGAGGAAATCCAGATGTCGAAGAAACACCCAGTTATCGCGGTAACCGGTTCGTCCGGCGCCGGCACGACCACCGTCAAGGTTGCGTTCGAACATATCTTCCTGCGGAAGAGCGTCCGGGCCGCAGTGGTAGAGGGCGACAGTTTTCATTCGCTGAACCGGGCGGAATTCAAGGAAGCGGTAAAAAAAGCCGAGTCGCAGTGCAACAACCATTTCAGCCATTTCGGCCCGGAAGCCAACCACTTCGACAAGATCGAGGCGCTGTTCAAGAGCTATGGCGAAACTGGCGCCGGCAAGAAACGCTACTATCTGCATAACGCGGATGAGGCCGAAACGCACTGCGCCCGCCTGAAACTGAAAACCAAGCTGGGCGCCGGCGAATTCACGCCCTGGGAAGACCTCCCGGACGACACCGACATCCTGTTCTACGAAGGCTTGCACGGCCTGGTGTCAGACGGCAAGGTCGACGCGGCCAAGTATGTGGACCTGGGCGTCGGCGTGGTGCCGCTCGTCAATCTGGAGTGGATTCAGAAAATCCATCGCGATTGCAAGGAGCGCGGCTACTCGGCCGAGGCTACCGTGGAAACCATCCTGCGCCGCATGCCCGACTACGTAAACTACATTACCCCGCAGTTCTCGCGCACCGATGTCAATTTCCAGCGCGTGCCGACGGTGGACACTTCCAACCCCTTTATCGCCAACGACATCCCGACGCCGGACGAAAGCTTCGTGGTGATCCGCTTCAAGGATCCCAAGGGAGTCGATTTCCCTTACCTGCTGAGCATGATCCACGACTCGTTCATGTCGCGCCGCAACACCATCGTGGTGCCCGGCGGCAAGATGGGCTTCGCGATGGAAGTGATCCTCGCCCCGATGATCCACGACATGATGGAAACCAAGAAAAAGAGCAAGAAGTAAGCATCGGGAACTGTGGCAAACAAACCCGGATGTCGGTTCACTCCGCCATCTAGCCCGGATGTTGCATAAATTGACGCGCGCCCTCGCTGGTCTTTTGTTTTGTAGGGGAATTTTGTGAGGGAGTGTCGTAGTTATTCATACGGCCGACCGAACAAAATTTCCCTACAAAACAAAATCCTGCGCGATCATCACGCGAATTTATGCAACATCCGGGCTAGGTTTTTTATTTCAGCCGTTCCGGGATAAAGGCAATCTCGTCAACGTCATGGATGACCGTTTCCAAAGTCGCAGCCGCCCGGTTCACCATCAGGGCCAGCCCCTTGCCCTCCGCCAGACCCTGTTTGTACGCCTCGTCGCGGCGGCCCAGCCAGTCGATCAACGCCTTCACGTTGCCCGCCGAAACCGGCAGCGCCACCTGCTCGGAAGTCTTGCCCAGCGATTCCGCCAGTTGCGCGAAATACATCAGTTTTGCCATCGTGTTTCCTCCGTTGTCATGCTTTATAATGGGTTTTCCGTTGCCCAGAAGTCTACCACGCCATGCCCCAGTCCTTTCTTTCCGGCCTTAACCCCGAACAGCTCGAAGCCGCCACCCTGCCGCATCAGTCGGCGCTGATCCTGGCCGGCGCGGGCAGCGGCAAGACGCGGGTGCTGACCACGCGCATCGCCCACCTGATCCAGACCGGCCAGGCCAGCCCCGCCGGAATACTGGCCGTCACCTTCACCAACAAGGCGGCCAAGGAAATGCTGACGCGGCTGGGCGCGATGCTGCCGATCAACACCCGTGGCATGTGGATCGGCACTTTCCACGGCCTGTGCAACCGTCTGCTCCGCGCTCACCACCGCGAGGCCGGCTTGCCCGCGCTGTTCCAGATTCTTGATTCCGCCGACCAGCTCGGCGCGATCAAGCGCCTGATCAAGGCGCTGAATGTCGACGACGAGAAATACCCGCCCAAACAGTTGCAGCATTTCATCAACAACGCCAAGGATCAGGGGCTGCGCGCCAAGGACGTGGAGGCCTGCGACCCCTACACGCGCAAGCAGCAGGAGCTGTTCGCCGCCTATGACGAGCAGTGCCAGCGCGAGGGCGTGGTGGATTTCGCCGAGTTGCTGCTGCGGAGCTACGAGCTGCTTTCCCGCGACGCCCCCTTGCGCGCCCATTACCAGAGCCGCTTTCGCCACATCCTGGTGGACGAGTTCCAGGACACCAACCGCCTCCAGTACCTCTGGCTCAAGCAACTGGCTGGGCCGGATGCCGCGGTATTCGCGGTCGGCGACGACGACCAGTCGATCTATGCCTTCCGCGGCGCGCGGGTGGGCAACATGCAGGATTTCGAGCGCGATTTCGGCGTCGCGAAAGTCATCAAGCTGGAGCAGAACTACCGCTCCCACGGCAACATCCTGGATGCCGCCAATGCCCTGATCGCCCACAACCGCGGTCGGCTCGGCAAGAACCTGTGGACCGCCGAGAGCACCGGCGAGCCGATCCGCCTGTACGAAGCCGCCAACGATCAGGAAGAAGCCCAGTTCATCGTCGACGAGGCTAAAGCGCTGAAGCGCGAAGGCGTGGACTTCGCCCACATTGCCCTGCTGTACCGCTCCAACGCCCAATCCCGCGTGCTGGAGCACGCCCTGTTCAATGCCGGCATCCCCTATCGCGTCCATGGCGGCTTGCGCTTCTTCGAACGCCAGGAGATCAAGCACGCGCTGGCCTACCTGCGCCTGATCGGCAACACCGACGACGACGGCGCCCTGATGCGGGTGATCAACTTCCCGGCGCGCGGCATCGGCGCGCGCAGCCTGGAGCAATTGCAGGAAATCGCCAGACAAAACCAGACCAGCCTGTGGCAGGCGGCAAAAAGCGGGCAGCTCGGCGGCAAGGCGGGGGCGAGTATCGGCGCCTTTCTTGAGCTGATCAGGGCGATGCAGGACACCTGCGAAGGCCTGCCGTTGCCGGAGCAGATCGAGCACATGCTGGCGCAGAGCGGGCTGGTGGCGCATTACCAGGCCGAAAAGGACGGCGCCGACCGGGTCGACAACCTCAACGAGCTGGTCAATGCCGCCGTCGGCTTCGTCAACGAGATCGAGGACGACAGCCTCGCCGCCTTCCTCACCCATGCCGCGCTGGAAGCGGGCGAGCATCAGGCTGGGGAAGGCAGCGACGCGCT
>JAUYEK010000429.1 GCA_030691435.1 Sulfuricella sp.
CGTGGGCACAAAGACGTGCCCACCCTACTTGACTCATGCGCCAAGCTGACGGGCATCTTCGGATGCCCGTTTTGCTTTGCGCTTCCCCGGCAAAACCTCGCCTCACGACAGGGGTGTCGATACAATTGTTGAAACAATAGCTCTGGGTGGCTATACTTACCTGTATCAACTTTTGTTTCTACCGGAGACCAAGATCATGGCCGTTCAGCTGCTCAAAAAGTGGGGCAACAGCCCTGCGGTGCGTATTCCCGTTGCCGTCATGGAATCGGCGCACTTGTCATTGAATCAGCCCGTCGAAATACGGGCGCAAAATGGCCGGGTCATCATTGAACCGGTGGAACCGAGCTATTCGCTCGATGACCTGCTGGCCGGGATCACCCCCGAAAACTGCCATTCCGCTGTCGACTTTGGCGCACCGCAAGGCCGGGAGCTGATCTGATGCCGAGTCGCTACGTTCCGGATACGGGGGACATCGTCTGGATGAACTTCACGCCGCAAAGCGGCCACGAGCAAGCGGGCAGAAGGCCTGCCGTGGTTTTAAGCCCGAAGGCATACAACAGCAAGGCGGGGCTCTTGGTATGCGTGCCGGTCACCAATCAGGTCAAGGGTTATCCCTTCGAAGTGGCGCTCAGTAGCTCAGCCGCCACAGGGGCGGCATTGGCCGATCAGGTCAAGAGCCTGGATTGGCAATCGCGGGAAGCCGAGCGCAAGGGCGCGGCCACAGCGGCTGAGATGGCGGAGATCAAAGCGAAAATCCGCATACTGCTCTGCCTGTCCTGACCGCAGCCCACCGAAAGCCGGGTAGGGTGGGCACGTTTTTGTGCCCACGCGTAAATAACCTTCGCTGACTACGTGGGCACAAAAACGTGCCCGCCCTACTTGTCTTGACATCCTTGGGATGACGATTAAAATAGGTGTTACCTTTTAATGTTTGGTGACACCATGAAAACGGCTGCTATCGAAAAATCACGGCCTTCTGGAACAGTCACGGTCAAACTCGACCCATCTGACCGCGATCGTATTTCTTCTCTGGCAACCTTGAAGAAGCGCACTCCGCACTACCTCATGAAAGAAGCGATTCTTGAGTACGTGCAGCGTGAAGAAGCACGGCAAACTTTTATCAAAGTTGCCGAGACCTCCTTCGAGCACTACAAAGAAACCGGATTGCACATCACGCTCGACGAGTTCAGCGCTTGGGTGGATGACGTACAAAATAACCCTGACACGCCCATCACCGCATGCCACACGTGAGACTGTCGGTACGAGCGCAATCCGACCTATCCCGGCTTCACACATTCCTGCTCGAAAAAGACGCCAGCACCGCAAAACGGGCCGTTCTTGCCATTCGTGAGGCACTTATGCCGCTCAAACACTCGCCCATGATTGGCCGGCCAGTGGAAGATCACAACGATCTTCGTGAACTTGTGATCGACTTCGGTACCAGTGGCTACCTTGCTATGTACCGCTTCGAACGCACCTTGGATGCCGTGACGATTCTGGCGATCAAGCACCAACGAGAAGACGACTACAAGTAACAATTCCATAATTGATTGCACTGGTTGCCACTACCCTTGTAACAATTTGACTTCCGCAGCCGCGAGATCCTCCGGCGCGCCCAGCAGCACCACCACGTCGCCCGCCTGCAGCACGGTTTCGGGCTGCGGCTCCAAAGCGCGGATGTTGCGCCGCCGCACCGCCGTCACCTGCACCAGCAGGCTGTCCAGATCCAGATCGGCGAGCGTTTTGCCCACCGCCGCGCCCCCTTCGTTCAAGGCGACAGAGTGCAGGCGCGGCTGCACTTTTTCGCTCGACTCGTCATCCTGGTCGGTGGCGCCGTGAAAGAAGCCGCGCAACAGGCTGTAGCGTGCTTCCCGAATCTGGCGCACGCGCCTGACCACCCGCGACAGCGGCACGCCGAGCAGCATCAGGGTGTGGGAGGCCAGCATCAGGCTGCCTTCCAGCACTTCCGGCACGACTTCCGTGGCGCCGGCATCGCGCAGTTTTTCCAGATCCGTATCGTCCAGGGTACGCACGATCACCGGCAGGTCGGGGCGCATTTCATGGACATGGTGCAGCACCCGCAGCGACGATTTCACGTCGGCATAAGTCACCACCATCGCCTTGGCGCGGTTCAACCCGGCGGCCATCAATACCTCGCGCCGGCTGGCGTCACCATAAACCACGCTTTCGCCCGCCACCGCCGCCGCCTTGACGCGCTGCGGGTCATGGTCAAGCGCGATGAACGAAATGTTTTCCTGCTCCAGAAAGCGCGCCAGATTCTGCCCGCTGCGGCCATAACCGCAGACGATGACATGCTGGTCGCTGGCAGCGCTGCGCACTGCGACTTCATGCAACTCGCGGGCGCGGTGTACCCATTCACCGCCGCACACCTTCTGCACGATGGCTTCGCTGTAGTGGATGATGAATGGCGCCGCCAGCATCGAAAGCAGCATCGCCGAGAGAGTAATCTGCAAGATGCGCTGATCCAGGAGATGCACCCCCCCGGCCAGTGCTAGCAATACGAAACCGAATTCCCCTCCCTGGGCCAGCGCCAGCCCGGAGCGGATGGAAACCGACAGCTCGCTGCCGGAGAAGCGGCTCAAGATGCCGATCATCAGGGCCTTGCCTGCCACCAGCAGGAAAAGCAGCGCCATCACCCAGGCAAAGTTGTCGGCGACCGCGTGCAAGTCGAGCAACATGCCGATGGTGACGAAGAACAAGCCGAGCAGCACATCGCGAAACGGTTTGATGTCGGCTTCCACCTGGTAGCGGTATTCGGTCTCGGAAATCAGGATTCCGGCAAGAAACGCCCCCAGCGCCAGCGACAGGCCGGCCAGATCGGTCAGATAGGCGAGACCGAGCGTCACCAGCAGCACGTTGAGCATGAACAGCTCGGAGGTCTTGTGCCCGGCGACAAGGTGCAGCCATGGGCGCAGGATGCGCTGACCAAAAACCAGCAACACCGCCAACAGCAGCACCGCCTTGATGAAGGCTTCCGCCATCGTCCAGCCCAGGTTGCTGTCGCCTGCAGCCAAGGCGGGAATCAGCACCAGCAGGGGCACCACCGCCAAATCCTGGAACAGCAGCACGCCGACAATTTCACGGCCATGCCGGGAATGCAGCTCGACCCGTTCAGCCAGCAGCTTGCTGACAATGGCCGTGGAGGACATCGCCAGGATGCCGCCCAGCGCCACGCCGGCTTGCCAGCTCAACCCCAGAGCCATGCACGCCACCAGCACCAGCGCCAGGGTCAATAGAACCTGGGCGCCGCCGAGGCCAAACACCAGACCTTGCATGGCTTTCAGCTGCGGCAGGCTGAATTCCAGGCCGATGCTGAACATCAGGAATACCACGCCGAATTCGGCCAGATAAGTCGTTTCGCCGCTTTCCGGCACCCATCCCAGAGCGTGCGGGCCGATCACTATGCCCACCAGCAGATAGGCGAGCAAGGGCGGCAGGCGCAGCGAACGGAACAGCGCCACCACCAGCACGGCGGCGGCAAGCAGGATCAGGACAAATTGCAGGGTGTTGTGCATTTGAAAATCAGGCTAGGGGCTAGGGGCGATAGGCAATGGGAGGTGGCAGCTATTTTGATCGGGCTTTGATTAGGGCGCCCAGCATTTTACCGATCGCTACGCATTCAGCTTCGATCTCTTCCATCACCTCCGAATTCAAATAGCCGATTTCTTTGGCGATCTCAATTTGTGTGGACAATTCTGCCAAAGATCCTTTGGCTATGAAAAAAAACCTAACCGCTTCACGATCGCTGCACCGTTCGTCACCTTCGGCAATATTGCTGGCTACGCTAACAGCCGAGCGCTGCAACTGGTCACGCAAGCCGAAATCCGAAGCCAGCCGGCCTTCCGCACATACCCGGTAAACCCTGACCGCCAAATTTTTGGCTCTCTGCCAAACTACCAGCCCACGAAAACCATCACCCCCCATCGCCTATCGCCCCTTGCCTCTAGCCTCTAGCC
>JAUYEK010000433.1 GCA_030691435.1 Sulfuricella sp.
CTTACCGGCAAGGAAGCCGAAGCGGCGCTGGGCCTCGCCCACATCACCGTCAACAAGAACGCGATCCCGAACGACCCGCAGAAGCCCTTCGTCACCAGCGGCATCCGCATCGGCACGCCGGCGATGACCACGCGCGGCTTCAAGGAAATCGAAGCCGAGCGCCTCGCCAACCTGATCGCCGACGTGCTCGATGCACCCGCCGACGAGGCCGTCATCAGCCGCGTGGCGAATGAGGCCAAGGCGATGTGCGCGAAGTTTCCTGTGTACGGAAAGTAAGGAGTTTAGGATTGAGGCGCGAGGAATTTATTTCCGTGAGGGGTGAGAAGGTTAGGGGTGAGGCGAAAAGCCAAAATCACCACCGCACCCATTTTTCCGCCTCACCCCTCCCCCTTCACGCCTCACCAAAAAGATGAAATGCCCTTTTTGTGGTGCCATCGACACCCAGGTGATTGATTCCCGCGTCAACGAGGAAGGGGACAGCATACGCCGCCGCCGTCGCTGCCCGACCTGCGACAAGCGTTTTACCACTTACGAAACGGCCGAGCTGCGCATGCCGCAGGTGGTCAAGCAGAACGGTACCCGCGAGGAATTCGACCGCGCCAAGGTGCGCACCAGCTTCATGCGCGCGCTGCACAAGCGCCCGGTGCCGACCGAATTCGTGGATCAGGCCATCGAGCGCATCGCGCAAAAGGTGCTGAGTCTGGGCGAGCGCGAGGTGCCATCCCGCCAGATGGGAGAAATGGTGATGCACGAGCTGTACAAGCTCGACAAGGTAGCCTATATCCGCTTCGCTTCGGTCTATCGCAGCTTCCAGGACGTGGATGACTTCCGCGATGTAATCCGGGATCTGGATAAGTAAGCGCCCGATGTTTTCCGCTGTTGATCATGAATACATGGCTCAGGCGCTACGCCTGGCAGAGAAGGGGTTGTATACGACCACGCCGAATCCGCGCGTCGGCTGCGTGATCGTGCGCGACGGCAAGGTGGTCGGTTCCGGCTGGCATGAGCGCGCCGGCGAACCCCATGCCGAGATCCATGCGCTCACCCAGGCGGGCGAGCTGGCGCGGGGCGCAACGGTCTATGTCACGCTCGAGCCGTGCAGCCATCATGGTCGCACGCCGCCGTGCGCCGAGGCCCTGGTCAAGGCGGGTGTGAGCCGCGTCGTGGTGGCGATGGTCGATCCTAATCCGCAGGTGGCGGGAGAGGGTTTGGCGCAACTGCAACAGGCCGGCATCCAGACTGACATTGGTCTGCTGGAGAAAGAGGCGCGCGAGCTCAACATCGGGTTCGTATCCCGCATGACCTGCGGGCGGCCCTGGCTGCGGTTGAAAATCGCTGCCAGCCTGGACGGCAAGACCGCGCT
>JAUYEK010000434.1 GCA_030691435.1 Sulfuricella sp.
AATCTTGTCGCCAGATGCTCCAGCTGCGCCAGCTCCACTTGCAGCTTACCCTCGTGACTTTGGGCGCGTTGCGCGAAAATATCGAGAATCAGGCTGGTGCGGTCGATCACGCGGCAATTCATCCGCTGTTCCAGATTGCGCTGCTGCGCAGGGGAAAGTTCGTGGTTGAAAATCACCAGATTGGCTTCGTTGGCAACCACCGTTTCGGCGATCTCGTCCGCCTTGCCGGAACCGGCGAACAGCGCAGCGTCGGGTCTGGAGCGTTTCCCACGGACAATGCCCAGAATACACACACCAGCGCTTTCGGTGAGGCGCTGCAGTTCTTCCAGACTTTCCTCGTAATCCGTGTCGCCAAAATCCAGGCTGACCAATACGGCAGCGTCACCGCTACCCGGGCGTTCAATCATTAAGAATTTCAGTCCTCGGCGGGAGGCTCAAAGGACATGTTCACGGGACGTACCGGCACCACCGTGGAAATCGCGTGTTTATAGACCATCTGGGTAATGGTGTTTTTCAGCAGCACGACGTACTGGTCGAATGACTCGATCTGGCCCTGGAGCTTGATACCATTTACCAGATAAATGGAAACGGGCACATGCTCTTTACGCAAGGCATTTAAAAACGGGTCTTGTAATAGCTGCCCTTTCGCGCTCATGATTTCTCCAATACGTTGTTATGGTTGGTTTTGGATGGCTACTTTACTTGGTTTTTCAAAAGGCTGCCAGCAGCATCCACTATATATCACTATATGGGAAAATCAGCGCATTTCAAGATGGCGGCCCGCTTATATCTCGGGGCGGCCAAAATAATCGCCCCGCAGCTATTCTTCGGGCCAGTAATCGGTAGCGATACCGTCGCCCAGATCGGCTTCGATCAAACGGCGCCGCACTTCGAGCAATCGTTCGATTAACCGGGGTTCCTGTTGCTCATAGGCACCCGCATCGGCAACACGGTTAACCACCACGCCGAGCAGTTCGGTGATCGCGTTGCCGATCGAGTTCTGGCTGATTGTGACGATCAGCTTGCCTTCGTCGTTGCGATAGATGAGTTGCTTGAACGCAGGCTGCCAGCGTATGGCATTAGCGTATTTTGCATCGACGATGCAGTGGTCGCGCACCTTCTTCGCCGTCTTCAGAAAATCATTGTTGAACAGCAGCACGCTCTCGACTTCATCCGGGTAATAGGCGTCAGCCGGGATCGGCGCATTACGGGTGGAGACCTGAGAGAAGAAGGTGCGGTAGAAATCGATAAACCCCTTCAACACCTCGTCGTACTCTTTCCAGAAACGCACATCTTTCAGCGCCGCCGCGCCACCCTGAATCTCCCAGCTGGGCAGACCCTGCGGGTAACCTGTCAATTCAATGCATGCGTCGGCTTCGCTGGCGGGCTTGAGAATTTCCAGATCCAGCGCCTTGTCGAAAAACTCGCGGTAAACATCATGCATATAAGCCTGGAACAGACTGTGCTGACCGCCGTCGGTCAAATTGGGGTTCTTCAGATCGGCCAGCTTGGCGTTGCGCAGTTCATCCTTGGGAAAAACGATGAAGTGGTTGTGCAGCATGCGGATGCTGGGCACGCCCGGCGAGGTGAGCGGCCAGGTGGCATCCAGACTCGCCTCGCCCGCCAGGATCAGCGCCTGATCCGGATCGGGGTATTGCTCCAGCATGTAGTCGATGATGATCTGATTCATCCGGTTCCACACATGCTTCACATTGTCCGGCACCTGCGTGCGGCGCACCGGTCGACCCAGCGGGTTGAGGATGCATTGCGAGGTGTTGTAGATAATCGAGGTATCGAACTCGTTGCTGTGCCCCAAAGCCTTGCGATACAGCAACAGGTTTTCCTCGTTCATCAACAATCCATTGTTGTGCATCAGATCGTTGAGATTTTCGGTGCTGTTGAAAAATTCGTTGTGCTTCATCCCTTCCGGCACTTCCAGGGGGATGGGGCGGAAGGGAGTGGTGATTTCGCGGGGGCCGGATTGCGTCATACGGGTTCCAATTTTATTAGAGGTGAGGGGTGAGGCGTTAGGGGTGAGGCGAAAAAGCTGAGTAGGCGCGGTTTTTGACTTTCCGCCTCACCCCTCACCTTCTCACCCCTCACGAACAAACGCCTCACCCCTAGCGCCTCACGTAATTAGCCATACAGCTTCCGACCGCGCC
>JAUYEK010000435.1 GCA_030691435.1 Sulfuricella sp.
CGATCATGAGAGTCCTGAGTTAAAAGTCCTGAGTCCTGAGCGCACCCCACCTTGGACTCAGGACCCAGCACTCAGGACTCAGGACTTAATCCCCCGCCACCGTCATCCGCTCGATCAGCACCGAACCGCACTGCTTCGAACCCTGGACCAGGATGTCGCTGCCGACCGCCGCAATCTGTTTGAACATATCCTTGAGATTACCGGCGATGGTAACCTCCTCGACGGGAAACTGGATTTCGCCGTTTTCCACCCAGTAACCGGCGGCCCCGCGGGAATAATCACCGGTCACCGGGTTGACGCCGTGGCCGAGCAGCTCCGTCACCACCAGGCCCTTGCCCATCATTTTCAGCAGGCCGGCGAAATCCTGCCCGCTGCTCTCGATAATCAGGTTGTGGTTGCCGCCGGCATTGCCGGTGGAGGCCATGCCTAATTTGCGCGCCGAGTAGCTGCCGAGAAAATAACCTTGCAGCACGCCGTCCTTGACCAGGTCGCGTGCGTGGGTGGCGACGCCTTCATTGTCGAAGGGGCTGCTCGCCAGCCCTTTAGGAATATGCGGCAGCTCGCGAATCTGGACGAACGGAGCCAAAATATGCTGGCCCAGGCTGTCGAGCAGGAAGGAGGATTTGCGGTACAGGCTGCCGCCGCTGACAGCGCCGACCAGATGCCCGATCAGGCCGGAAGCAATCGGCGCTTCGAACAGCACCGGGCACTCGGTGGTCTTGATCTTGCGTGCAGCGAGGCGGCGCACGGTGCGCTCGCCGGCTTTTCTGCCGACGGTCTCGGCGCTTTCCAGGTCGGTCGCGACGCGACGCGAGCTGTACCAGTAATCCCGCTGCATTCCTCCATCATCTTCGGCGATCACCGCGCAGCTGATGTCATGGCGCGAAGAAGGATAGCCGCCGAGGAAGCCCAGGCTGTTTCCATACATGAACAGCGATTCCTGGGTGGATACCGAGGCGCCCTCGGAATTATCGATGCGCTTATCCACCGCGAACGCCGCAGCCTCGCAGGTCTTTGCCAGTTCGATCGCCTGCTCCACCGACAAATCCCACGGGTGGTACAGGCTGAGGTCGGGGATCTCCCTGGCCAGCAGGTTCTCGTCGGCGAGTCCGGCAAATTCGTCGCTGGCAGTGTATCTGGCGATGCTCACGGCCGCCGCGACGGTATCCTTGATCGCCTGGGGAGACAGGTCCGAAGTACTGGCATGACCGCGCT
>JAUYEK010000040.1 GCA_030691435.1 Sulfuricella sp.
CATATCCTGCGCATCGAAAATTTCCAGCGTAGGAAACCGGATCGCCCTACCGCCAGCGCCCTCGATCAACTCAGCCAGGTGTCCCGCCTGATGCGCCGGCCGGGTCACCACCACGCCGACATTTCCCAACGGCCTCATCCCTGCGCTTCGAGCTCCGCCAATATTTTGTCCGCGCCCATCCCAATCAAGACTTGGGCCAACTCCGCGCCGATCCGTTCCGCCTCGTCGGGCTGGCCGGACACTTCCGAGCGCACCACGCGCACGCCATCGACACTGGAAACGAAACCGCGCAACCGCAGCACGCCATCGGCAATTTCGGCAAAGCCGCCCAGCGGCACCTGGCAGCTTCCCGCCAGGGCGCGGCTCATCGCCCGCTCCGCCGTGACGCAGGCGGCGGTGTCGGGGTGATTGAGCGGCGCCAGCAAGGCAATCAAATCATCGCGCCCGGCTCGGCACTCGATGCCGATCGCCCCCTGCCCTACTGCGGGCAGGCTCTGCTCGGTGGGCAACAGCGAAGTGATGCGCTCGCCCAGGCCGAGGCGCTTCAGCCCGGCGGCGGCGAGGATGATCGCGGCGTACCGGCCTTCATCCAGCTTGCGCAAACGGGTTTGCACGTTGCCACGCAGCGACTCGATTTTTAACGTCGGAAGCCGCGCCTGTATCTGGCACTGGCGACGCAAACTGGAAGTGCCGACCACGCTGCCTGGCGGCAGATCCTCCAGTTTTTTGAACTGGTTGGAAACGAAAGCATCGCGTGGATCTTCGCGCTCGCCGATGGCGGCGAGCACAAATCCCTCCGGCATCACCATCGGCACGTCCTTCAACGAGTGCACCGCGATGTCGGCTCGACCTTCCTGCATCGCCTGCTCCAGTTCCTTGACGAACAAGCCCTTGCCGCCGATTTTCGACAGGGTCTTGTCGAGAATCTGGTCGCCGGTGGTGGTCATGCCGAGGATTTTTA
This sequence comes from Sulfuricella sp., assembly GCA_030691435.1. GTDB lineage: Bacteria > Pseudomonadota > Gammaproteobacteria > Burkholderiales > Sulfuricellaceae > Sulfuricella. The sequence continues at coordinate 962 of JAUYEK010000040.1, forward strand.
TCTCGATTTGCGGATATAATGCCTGCAGCTGCTGCCTAATGTGATGGGCTTGCCACATCGCCAGCGCGCTTTCTCGCGTTGCAATGGTGATCTGCGTAATACCGGCGTCTGTTTTGTCCGAGTAAGTTTTCAACGAATATCCCAAGGCAAAGATTACATAATGAATGTTAAGCTGGCCAACAGCCTGTTAGCGATTATTTTAGCATGGTTCACTGCCGCCGGCGCGCACGCGCAGGACAAGGTTGAAATCCCGCTGGTGCGCGATTTCACGCTCGAGGCGACGAACGCCAGAACAAAAAACGTGCCTGTTCTGGTGATGTTCAGCCGGCACAATTGCGCCTTTTGCACCCAGGTACTGCAAGAGTTTCTGCTGCCGATGCGGCGCAACGCGGAATACGAATCCAAGGTGATCATGCGCCAGATCGACGTCGGCAGTTCCGCCCCGCTCCGCACCTTTTCCGGCACAGCCACCACCCACGCCCGTTTCGCCCGGGAACACCGGATCAGGCTGACCCCCACCATCAAGCTGTTCGATGCGGAGGGCCGCGAACTGACCGAACCGCTGATCGGCCTCTCCACGCCGGATTACTACGGCGGCTTTCTCGACCAGCGCATCGACGAAGCCCTCGCCAAGGTGCGCGCCGGAAAATAATAGGGTGGGCACAGCTTTATCGTGCCCACGCGGACAGGCAATCAACCGCGTGGGCACAAAAACGTGCCCACCCTACCCGGCTTTTACGGATTCCGGGTTCAGCTCCGCCCGAATTCCTTGACGATATGCTGCTGACGCCGGCTCACCGGCAACCTCTCGGCAATTCCGTTCAGCAGCACCACCCAGCCGGAATCATCCTGCGCCTGGCGCTCGAAGCCCTCGACATAAGCCCGCGCCACCAGACAGTTTCGATGTATGCGCACGAAGCGCTGAGCGAACTCCCGCTCCAGGTGGCTCAAGGATTCCTCCACCAGGTACTCGCGTTCCGCCGTTCTGACCGTGACATACTTGAGTTCGGCACGCAGGTAGACGATCTTTTCCACCGGAACCAGAACCACCCGGCCACGCTCGTACACGCTCAAATGCACCCTGCCCTGCGGCGCGAGATGACGCAATGCCTTCACGCTGCCGGCCACCAGCGCCTTCGCCTTGAGCAGCGCGGCAAGCAGGCGTTCGGCACGCACCGGCTTGAGCAGGTAATCGATCGCGTTTACCTCGAAAGCATGGATGGCGTAATGGTCGTAAGCGGTGACGAAAATGACGGCGGGCGGCTGGGGCAGGCGCTGCATGTGCTGCGCCGCCTCGATGCCATCCATGCCCGGCATGCGGATGTCGAGCAGCACCACATCCGCCGGATTCTGCGCCAGGAACTCCAGCGCCTCCTTCCCGTTCGCCGCCTCCCCCGCCAGTTCCAGCGGCTGGCTCGCGGCGCAATCCTGCAGCAGCTCCTTGAGCCGGCTGCGGGCCGGCGCTTCGTCATCCACGATCAGCACGCGCAGGGGTTCAGGCATTTTTTTCTCTCACGTAAGGAACGACAATGTGGACCTGGTAGCTGTTCTCGCTCACTTTCGTCATCAGCGTGGCTTCCGCGTCGAAATGCAGCATCAGGCGCTCGCGGATATTCGCCAGCGCCATCTTGTTGCCTGCATGGTGATCGCCATCCCTGCGATAGGGATTGACCAGCACCAGATGCACCTGGTCGCGGGCGCGGTAAATGTTGATCACGATTTCACCCGGTTCGGTGCAAGGCTCGATGCCGTGATAAACCGCATTCTCCAGCAAGGGCTGCAGCACCAGCGGCGGAATCAGCGCATCGCCCGGCATTTTTTCCACGTGCCAGGCCACTTTCAGCCGCTCCCCCAGGCGCAGGTGCTCCAGCTCCAGATACTGGCGGCACAGCGCCACCTCCTTTTCCAGCGGCGCCAACTGCCGGTTGTCGGCCATCAGCACGCGAAACAGGTCGGCCATGTCTTCCAGCGCCCGCTCGGCCTGCTTCGGGTCGGAACGGATCAGGCTGAGCACGGCGTTGATGCTGTTGAACAGGAAGTGCGGGCGGATTCGCGCCTGCAACGCCTGCAGCCTGGCCTCGCTGATCGCCGGCGAGAAGGCCCGGCTGCGCAGGTGAAAGTAGCCCAGCAGCACACCGCTGGCCAGCACGGCAAATAACCAGTGGCGTTCGAGTGAGCCGAGATCGGCATCGAACAAGCGCCGGCTGAAGACATGCACCAGCGTAGCCAGCGCCAGCTCCAGCAGCAGCACCGCAGCCACGCCCAAACGATAAGGCAGGCGCGACAGAACGCCGCGCCCCAGGCACAAGCAAAGCAGGGACAGCAGCAGTACCGGCTGCACCAGCGCGGAGAGATTCATCAGCTCCCGCCACATGCCGTCGTAGGTGGGCGCTTTCAGCATCGCCGCCACCACGCTCATGCCGTCCACGATGAACAGGATGCGCAGCATGATGCCTAGATTGCAGAAATTGGGCAGCGCCACCCCGGCCATGCCGGAGGGAGGTGTCGCAGCCCCTGTGGGAGCAGCAGGATTTTGCTTTATACTTGTCATATTCGAATTTTGGTCAAGGCGGCAACGATATGCAACAAAAACCCTCGGCAACGGGCAAGGCCTGGTCGGGCAGATTCAGCGAGCCGGTAGCGGAACTGGTCAAGCGCTATACCGCTTCGGTGGAATTCGACCAGCGCCTGGCGGAATTCGACATCCAGGGCTCGCTCGCCCACGCCTCCATGCTCGAATCCTGCGGCATCATCGCCGCGGACGACCTGGCGGCAATCCGCAAGGGCCTGGCGCAGATCCTGGATGAAATCCGTGCCGGCCAGTTCGAATGGCTGCTCGACCTGGAAGACGTCCACCTGAATATCGAAAAACGCCTCACCGCCCTGGTGGGCGAAGCCGGCAAGCGGCTGCACACCGCCCGCTCGCGCAACGACCAGGTCGCCACCGACGTGCGCCTGTGGCTGCGCGCCTCCATCGACGAACTGCTGGCCTTGATCAAGGGCCTGCAAATGGCCCTGCTCGATCTGGCGGAACAGCACGCCGACACCGTCATGCCCGGCTTTACTCACTTGCAAGTCGCCCAGCCGGTCACTTTCGGCCATCATCTCATGGCCTACTTCGAAATGCTCAAGCGCGATGCGGAGAGAATGCGCGACTGTCGCAAGCGCGTCAACCGTCTGCCGCTCGGCGCAGCCGCGCTGGCCGGCACCAGCTTCCCGATCGACCGGGAAAGAGTGGCGCGGGAACTGGGCTTCGACGGGGTGTGCGAGAACTCGCTCGACGCCGTTTCCGACCGCGACTTCGCCATCGAATTCACCGCCTGCGCCGCGCTGATCATGACCCACCTGTCGCGCCTGTCGGAAGAGCTGATCCTGTGGATGAGCCCGCGCGTCGGCTTCATCGACATCGCCGACCGCTTCTGCACCGGCTCCTCGATCATGCCGCAGAAAAAAAACCCGGACGTGCCCGAACTGGTACGCGGCAAGACCGCCCGCGTCACCGGCCACCTGATGGCGCTGCTGACCCTGATGAAATCCCAGCCGCTGGCCTACAACAAGGACAATCAGGAAGACAAGGAGCCGCTGTTCGACACCGTGGATACCCTCACCGCCACGCTGCGCATCTACGCCGACATGATGGGCGGCATCACGGTGAACAAGGAGGCCATGCGCCAGGCGGCATTCCAGGGCTACGCCACCGCCACCGACCTGGCCGACTACCTGGTGAAAAAAGGGCTGCCGTTCCGCGACGCCCACGAAGTCGTCGCCATCGCCGTGCGCCACGCGGAAGGCAAGCGCTGCGACTTGAGCGAACTTTCCCTGGGCGAACTGCTCGAATTCTCACCCCTGATCGCTGACGACGTATTCGCCGTGCTCACCCTGGAAGGCTCCCTGAACAGCCGCAACCACATCGGCGGCACCGCGCCGGCACAGGTCAGGGCCGCCATCCAGCGCGGCCGGAAATTTATCGAGACTCTCTAAAAATGCACACGCCCATGGCACAGAAAAAAATCATCCCCATCATCCCTCTCAACGAAGGGCCGGAAATAGCCGATGAAACCAGCGCCTGCTCCAGCGCCGAACCCTACGCGCTGATGGTGCTCGGCGACAGCATGCTGCCCGAATTCGAGGAAGGCGAAATCATCATCATCGAACCGGAAGGCCTGGCGCACGACGGCTCCTACGTCGTCGCCTGGCACAAGGATGAATACATCTTCCGCCAGCTGGTGCAACATAGCGACCGCTGGTATCTGAAGCCGCTCAACGACCTCTACCCCACCGACGAAGTGCCGGGGCCGGAAGTGGTGAAGGGGGTAATAACGCAGAAGAAGAAACCGGGCAAGCGGAGTTCGATGAAGTCTTATTAGTTAGATAAATTGATGCAATACCCCGTCAGAGACAAATCCGGAGCAGCCAGAAATAAGAAAAAACGTGGTCTGTTCCCCATCATGACCCTATCATGCTATTGTTCTATTATTTGTAATGTTCTGCCGTCCGCTATAATAAGGACGGCCCAGACGTAACAAGGAGTGAAAAAGGCTGCAATGGCTCAACGACGCCTCACCATGTCAAGCATCCAGATCGGGGAACCGCTGCGGTGGGATGTATACGATGCACGTGGCCTCCTGTTGCTGAAAAAAGGATATGTCGTCGAACGCGCCTCGCAAGTGGAAGCTCTCATCGAGCGGGGTCTCTTCGCGGAAATCTCTGCTCACGGCCAAAGCGCCGCCGCCCGGGAGGTAGAAGCGCCTTCTG
>JAUYEK010000009.1 GCA_030691435.1 Sulfuricella sp.
GCAAAACTTTCGCATGCTCGATCCGGTTCGTGTAAGCCGCCATGTGCAGCGGGGTGTTCCCATCCATATCCTTGGCGTTGACGTCGGCGCCGACCGCCAGCAGCGCTTTCACGGCGGTGACGTCGGGGTTGGTCGCCGCCAGGTGCAGCGGCGTGCTGCCTAGGCCGGTGCGCGCATCCCGCATTGCCGGATTCTCCTTGATGATTTTGGCAACATCCGCGCCGCTGCCTATCCTCGCGGCATCGTGAATCCTCTGGTCGTTTTGGCCGAGCACCTGCTGTGCATGGGCTGCTGAAGCCAATGTAGTGATAGATAACATGACGATTAACAAACTTGCCCAACACTTATTCGTGGATTTCATTTCACCCTCTCCTTTATATGAAGCCTGTTTAAGCCGCTGCCTTCAGCGTGAAATCGGCATGAATTTCGTCCCACGGCACAAACACTTTGCCTTCCTCGTTTTTCTCGATCAATCCCAGCGCCAACAGTTTTCTTGCATCGGAATGAACGTTGCTGTAATTGCGCCCAAGGTTTTTGGCGAGTGCATAAATGGACATGGGTCCACTAGCCTTGAGCGCCTCCAGCAGAGACCAACGGGTGGAGGTCAGGGTAGCGAGCAACATTGGCATATCGGCAAAATATAGCGCCTCGCGCGGCGCGACTTCCCGGCCTGCCTCTGCGCGCTTCCATGCCTCCAGGACATCCGCGCCCATCTCTTTCAGGGATCGCGTCCCGACTTCAAGCTTCTTCATCATTCACCTCCGCCAATTTTTTCACATCGCCGAGAAAATCCGCCACCAGTTGTTCCGGACTGACAAACTTATAGGGACGCTCCCCTTCCCCATAATGGATGTGATCGCCTTTGCCGGTTTCATTGTCGTAACGCACAATGCAACGCCCCTCCTTCCCGCAATAAAACCGGTATTTCAACCTGTGCGGACGATCTGCCGTAGACATTGGCAACAGCCAAAGCACCATTTCAACCACCACGCCGTTGGGGTAAATTTTCTTGAGGTCGCGGATCGGCTTTGCTTTCATATATCGTATTGTAGCAATATATTGTTAATGCGCAATACAACTTCCAACCCCGCTCGCTAAGCAACGCACCACCCCGTATAATTGGCCACATTCCTGCAACTCTTGCATCTTCCATCTGTGACCTCGCAGCACTTTTTCATCGACGGACCGGCTGGCAGGCTGGAAGCGGCTGCCGCTTACCATGGTGCCGGGCGCGGGGCATTTTTTCCATGGACAGGTCAACCTGGTCGCCCAGATCGTGGCCGATAAATGCCGCTGCTGAACATCCACAACCTGCGCAAGTCCTATGGCCCGCTCGAAGTGGTGGCGGGGCTCGACCTCGCCGTGGAGAAGGGCGAATGCTTCGGCCTGCTCGGGCCGAACGGGGCGGGCAAGACCACTACCCTGCGTCTGGCGCTGGGGCTGACTGTGCCGGATGGCGGCACGATTTCCATGCTCGGCCTGCCGGTTCCCGACCAGGCGCGCGAGGCGAGGGTGCGGGTGGGGGTGGTGCCGCAGATGGACAACCTCGACCCCGACTTCACGGTGCGCGAAAACCTGCTGGCCTATGGCCGCTATTTCGGCCTGAAGGATGCCGAGACCGCTGGGCGCATCCCGGCCCTGCTCGAATTCGCCGGCCTGGAACACCGCGCCGACGCGCGCATCGACGCCCTGTCCGGCGGCATGAAGCGGCGGCTTACCCTGGCGCGGGCACTGGTCAACGACCCCGACCTGATCTTTCTGGACGAACCGACCACCGGTCTCGACCCCCAGGCGCGGCACATGATGTGGCAGGGCTTGCGGCGGCTGCTCAACCAGGGCAAGACCATCCTGCTCACCACCCATTTCATGGAAGAAGCGGAGCGCCTGTGCGACCGGATCGCGATCATGGATCATGGCAAGATCATCGCCACCGGCAGCCCGCACGAATTGATCGGAAGCCACATTGAACCCCAGGTGGTGGAAATCTATGGCGAAGGGGTGGCGGACTGGACGGCGGCACACGGCAGCACTTATTGCGAACGGGTCGAAAAGGTAGGCGAAACAGTGTTCTGCTACACCCGCAACAGCGAGGCGCTGGTACAGCAATTATGCAACCGGACCGATCTGCGCTACCTGAACCGCCCGGCCAGCCTGGAAGATGTATTTCTCAAGCTGACCGGGCGCGACTTGCGGGACTGAATTTTTAGCCACGGATTTACACAGATGGACACGGATTTCTTTGATATTCAGGGGTGCCGCAGCAGAATGGAATTCTGCGATACTCGCTCAGCCCTCCCGCCACTCAGGCGATGGGTTTAATCTGTGTAAATCCGTGGCAAAAATCATGCTTAAAACCGCCAATTTCCGCCCGCCCACCCTCAGCCTGCGCTTCATCCCGGTATGGCGGCGCAACTTCCTGGTATGGCGCAAGCTCGCCATACCCTCGATCCTCGGCAATCTGGCCGATCCGGCGTTTTACATGCTGGGTTTGGGCTATGGACTGGGCGGCCTGCTGCCCGAAGTGGGCGGCGTGCCTTACCTGACTTTCCTCGCCGCCGGCACGGTGTGCTACAGCACCATGAACAGCGCCACTTTCGAGGTGCTTTACTCGGGCTTCTCGCGCATGCACGTGCAGAAAACTTGGGAGGCCATCCTCAACACGCCACTGACCCTGGACGACGTGCTGCTCGCCGAACTGCTCTGGGCCACCAGCAAGAGCCTGCTTTCCGGCCTGGCGATCCTGGTCATCGTCTGGGCGCTGGGCCTGGCGGGTTTCGGTCAGACCCTGTGGCTGATCCCGCTGATCATTCTGATCGGTTTCTGCTTTTCCGGCATGGGGCTGGTGATGAACGCGCTGTCGCCCAACTATGATTTTTTTATGTATTACTTCACCCTGGTGATCACGCCGATGGTATTGCTGTGCGGCGTGTTCTATCCGGTCGACCAGCTGCCGTCGTGGCTGCAGACGATCTCCGCCTGGCTGCCGCTGACCCATGCCATCGCACTGGCCCGACCGCTGGTGCAAGGCGGCGCGCCGCAGCAAGTGCTCGTTCACGTTCTGGCGCTGCTCGCCTATGGTGGCATCGGCTTTTATATAGCGCTGGTTCTGACCCGGCGCAGACTGCTGAAATAACCCTATAAAAGGCAGTTCAGCCACGGATTAACACAGATATACACGGATTATCAAGGAGATACAGATCTCATTTTAATCACCTTTCGGGTGAGCTGCCAATTGTCGTCAACACGTTGTTTCGCCTAGAGGCGCCTACTTTTGGTATCTGTGTTAATCCGTGTTCATCTGTGGATAAAAGCGTTTTTTAGGATAAATCATGACCACTACCCAACACTTTTTCGCCCCCTGCCCGCGCGGCCTGGAAGCCCCACTGGCAACCGAGCTGGAAAAACTCGGCGCAGCCGCCATTGAATCCACCGACGGCGGCGTCGGCTTTACCGGCGACCTGGCGCTGTGCTATCGCGTCAACCTGTGGAGCCGGGTCGCCAGCCGCGTCCTGTGGCGGCTGGCAGAACAGTCCTACCGCAGCGAGGAGGACATCTACCGCGCCGCCCTGGCGCTGCCCTGGACTAGCCATTTCAACGTCGATCAGACCTTTCGCGTCAAGGTCAGCGCGATCAAGTGCCCCCTGCGCAGCCTGGATTTCGTTACCCTGAAAATCAAGGACGCCATCTGCGACAAGTTCCGCAAAGCCGGCGGCGAACGGCCGAACATCGACACCGCCGCGCCGGACATGCGGGTATACGCTTTTCTCACCGCGGACCGGATGTCGCTTTACCTCGACACATCGGGCGAGGCGCTGTTCAAGCGCGGCTACCGCAAGGAGCAGGGCGAAGCGCCGCTGCGCGAAAACCTGGCGGCGGGAATTCTGCATCTCGCCGGCTGGCAGCCGGGGATGCCGCTGCTCGACCCGATGTGCGGCAGCGGCACCTTCCTCATCGAGGCCGCCATGATGTGGCTCAACATCGCGCCCGGCATAGAGCGCAGCTTTGCATTCGAGAAGCTCAAGAATTTCGATGCGGAGACGTGGCAGAAGCTGCGCGATGAAGCCAGGGCCGCGCAACTGCCTGTGACCGAACTGCCCATCCACGGCAGCGATCTGTACGGCGATGAACTCAGAGCCTGCCACCTCAATCTGGAAAACGCAGGCCTGCGTCCCGCAGTGGACCTGAAGCAGGCAAACGTGCTGGAGATCTCCGCGCCCGAAGAAAGCGGCGTGCTGGTGGCCAACCTGCC
>JAUYEK010000045.1 GCA_030691435.1 Sulfuricella sp.
TGTTCCATAGTGAGGGTGCTCCAGATGTTGGGTGGGTTAAAACAAGTCAGCAAATTAGACTGGGTTTAATTGTATCGACTTTCATAGTTTGCGGCAACACTCAATCATAGTCCAATTCTCTTGTCTGGAAAGCGCAAGGCAAACGCTATAACATAGCCGCTTTCAACTTTTATCCGTAATCCATGAATTTATTGAAGGCTCTGGCTACCGTCGGCAGCATGACCCTGATCTCCCGCATCCTGGGTTTCCTGCGCGACACCATCATTGCCCGGGTGTTCGGCGCGGGGCTGTATTCCGATGCCTTCTTCGTTGCCTTCAAGATTCCCAACCTGCTGCGGCGGCTGTTCGCCGAAGGGGCGTTTTCCCAGGCGTTCGTGCCTATCCTGGCGGAATACAAGGCCAAGCGCGGCCACGATGCGACGCGCGATCTGGTGGATCATGTCGCGACCCTGCTGGCGCTGATTCTTCTGGTCGTCTCAGTGATCGGCGTGCTGGCCGCGCCGGTGCTGATCTATATCAGCGCGCCGGGATTTGCCGCAGTGCCGAGCAAATTCGACTTGACGGTCGATCTGCTGCGCCTGACTTTTCCCTATATCTTCTTCATCTCGCTGGTTTCGCTGGCTGGCGGCATCCTCAACACCTACAGCAAGTTTTCCGTGCCGGCCATCACCCCGGCGCTGCTCAATCTGTCCTTCATCGGCTGCGCGCTCTGGCTGGCGCCGTATTTCGATCCGCCAGTGCTGGTGCTGGGCGTCGCGGTGCTGCTTGGCGGCTTGCTCCAGCTCGGTTTCCAGCTGCCTTATCTGGCCAAGCTAGGGCTGCTGCCGCGCTTTCGCCTGAAGCTCGACGACGAGGGCGTGTGGCGGATTTTGAAGCTGATGGGTCCGGCGGTGTTCGGTGTGTCGGTCGGCCAGATCAGTCTCTTGATCAACAACATCTTCGCCTCGTTCCTGGTGACCGGCAGCGTGTCCTGGCTGTATTACGCCGACCGCCTGATGGAGTTTCCCGCCGGCATACTCGGCGTGGCGCTGGGCACTATCCTGCTGCCCAGTCTGGCCAGGCACTATGCCGATGCCTCCACCGTGGAGTACTCCCGCCTGCTCGACTGGGGCCTGCGCCTGACCCTGATGCTGGCGCTGCCTGCCGCGCTGGCGCTGGCGATCCTGTCGGTGCCGCTGATTTCCACGCTGTTTTTCTATGGGAAATTCAGCCTGCACGACCTGTGGATGACGCGCGAGGCGCTGCTCGCCTACAGCCTCGGGCTGGTCGGCCTGATCATGGTGAAGGTGCTGGCGCCGGGTTTCTATGCCCGGCAGAACATCCGCACGCCGGTCAAGATCGCGCTCTTCACCCTGTTCGCGACGCAGCTGATGAACCTCGCCTTCATCTGGCAGCTCAGACACGCCGGGCTGGCGCTGTCCATCGGCTTGGGGGCGTGCCTCAACGCCGGCCTGCTGTACTACCACCTGCGCAAGCACGAAATTTACCACCCCCAGCCGGGCTGGCTGAAGTTTTTCCTGCAGGTAGCGGCTGCTCTGGCGGTGATGGGCGGGGTGCTGTGGTTTTCCATGGGCGCGGAAGAGTCCTGGCTCAAGGGTGGCATCGTTTCCCGCGTCATCCATCTGGGGTGGTGCGTCGCAGCCGGAGCCGCCGCCTATTTCGCCGCCCTGACCCTGTTTGGCATGAGGATCAAGGATTTCATCCGCCACGGGGCGAGGTAGAATGCTGTTATAATTCCAAAAACTTCGGTTATCCACGGATGTACACGGATTATCACGGATAAAACAAAGCAGTGTGGAAAATCTGCTATTCATCCGGACGGTATCTCAGGATTAAGAAAAGCAACCCATTGATAATCCGTGTACATCCATATGTATCCGTGTTAATCCGTGGCTGAATTGCTTTTTGTCACTAATTTGAATTTTTTACATCCAGTTATGTTGATTTACCGCGGAACGCCCGCCCAGTCTCTTTCACCGATCGCGCTTACCATCGGAAATTTCGATGGCGTGCATATTGGCCACCGGGCCATGCTCGCCCGCCTCACGCAGGCGGCGCGGGAGCGCGGGCTTGCGCCCTGCGTGATGACCTTCGAGCCGCATCCGCGCGAATTTTTTACCCCGGAGCAGGCGCCGGCGCGCCTTTCCAACCTGCGTGAAAAGCTGGAACTGTTCGAGAGATTCGGCGTGGAGCGGGTGTTTATTCTGCGCTTCAACAAACGTTTCGCACAGGTCAGCGCAGAGAACTTTATCAGCCGCATCCTGCACCAGGGTTTGCAGGCGCGCTGGGTGCTGGTGGGCGACGATTTCCGCTTCGGCGCCAAGCGCGCTGGCGATTTCACCATGCTGCAACAGGCCGGGAAGCAATACGGTTTCGAGGTCGAGGCCATGGACAGCGTGACCGTGTCCGGCCAACGCGCATCCAGCACGGTGGTGCGCGAGGCGCTGGCGCGAGGTAACCTTACACTTGCCGAGCGCTATCTTGGCCGTCATTACAGCATCAGCGGCAAGGTGGTGCATGGCGAAAGCCTCGGGCGCAAGATCGGCTTCCCCACCGCCAACATCCAGATGAAGCACAACAAGCCGCCGCTGGCCGGCATTTTCGCGGTCGAAGTCCACGGGATCGGCGACAAGCCGCTGCAAGGCGCGGCCAGCCTGGGCGTGCGACCCACCATTAACGACAAAGGCAAGGCCACGCTGGAAGTGTTCCTGTTCGACTTCGATGGCGACCTTTACAACAAGCACCTGCACGTGGAATTCCTGCTCAAGCTGCGCGACGAAATGAAGTTCCCCAATCTGGAAACACTGACTGCGCAGATCGCGGCGGATGTGGAAGCGGCGAAATCCTATTTCAGCAAGTCGGTTTCAATCACCGCTGGCGCATGATCCAGAGCACGACGCCAATATTCAGCGACTACATTGTCTATGTGGACGAGAGCGGCGACCATAGTTTGGATTCCATCAACCCGGAATATCCGTTGTTCGTGTTGTCGTTTTGCATTTTTCGCAAAGATTTTTATGCAGAGACAATGACGCCGGCGGTACGCAAGCTGAAATTCGCGACCTTCGGGCACGATATGGCTGTCCTGCACGAGATCGACATCCGTAAGAAGAAGGGTGCATTTGCCAAACTCAGCAAGGAACCGCGTGAGGCATTCCTGAACGCACTGACCAATATTATCGAGGCAGCGGATTTTAAGCTGGTGGCGGTGGTGATCGATAAGCACAAGCTAAAGTCGCGTTACTCGAACCCTGGTCATCCTTATCATCTGGCGATGGAATTTGGACTGGAGCGCATTTTCCGCTTCCTGAAAGATATGGGGCAAGCTGACCGGCTGACTTATCTGGTGTGCGAGGCGCGCGGGGCGAAGGAGGACGCGGAACTTGAGCTGGAATTTCGGCGTATCCGCGACGGTGGCAACTACCTCAACAAAACGCTGCCATTCGACCTGATTGTTTCCGACAAGAAGACAAATTCGGAAGGGATGCAGTTGGCTGACTTGACCGCGCGCCCGATTGGACTTTCAGTGCTTCGCCCTGAACAGGAAAACCGCGCGTTTGCCGTGCTGGAAGGAAAGTTTTACCGGGATGGGGCAGGAAATAAGCATGGAATTGGGTTGAAGGTGTTCCCCTAGAAAGCAGAAGGGC
>JAUYEK010000021.1 GCA_030691435.1 Sulfuricella sp.
CTGGTGGATTGCCTGACCCTGTGGCTGAACAACGTGATTGCCGACGATGCCCTTTACCGGCAGGAGCGGGCGGCATTGCTGGATACCTTGCCCGGTCTGCCTGGCCGGGTCATCCTGGTGAGCAACGAGGTGGGTATGGGGATAGTTCCGCTGGGTGAGTTGACGCGGCGCTATTGCGACGAGGCGGGGCGCCTGCATCAGGATCTGGCGCAGCTATGCGACCGGGTGACATTTGTGGCGGCGGGTCTGCCGCTGGTTTTGAAAGGGAAATCGTGACGAGTTTTGAATGGCTGGAAACACCGGCTGCATCCTTGAATAATGCCGCGCTGGCGGCGGCGCAGGCGCGCCAGATGCAGCTCACCAAGCCGGCGGGTTCCCTGGGTTTCCTGGAAGAGATCGCCATCCGACTCGCCGGGATGCAGGGCACCCAGCAGCCTGATTTAACGCGGGTGCGCATCGTGGTGTTCGCCGCCGATCACGGCATTGCGGAGGAAGGCGTATCGGCCTTCCCCCAGGCGGTAACCGGCCAGATGATCCTGAATTTCGCCCGCGGCGGCGCCGCGATCAGCGTGCTGGCGCGCAATCTGGGCGCCTCGCTGGAAGTGGTGGACGTGGGCAGCGTCTGGGACGGTGCAGCCATGCCCGGCGTGGTGGTGCAGAAAGCGGCCAGCGGCACCGCTAACTTCCGCCGCGGCCCGGCGATGACCGGGGTGCAACTGGCAGCGGCCTTGCAGGCCGGTCGCGACGCGGTGGAACGGGCGCTGAAAGACGATGCGCAGCTTTTCATCGGCGGCGAGATGGGGATCGCCAATACCACTGCCGCCACCGCCTTGGCCTGTACCCTGTTGGGGCGGTCCGCCGCCGAAATTGCCGGGCCGGGCACCGGCCTGGACGCGGCAGGGGTGGCGCGCAAGGCGCGGATCATCGACGAAGCGCTGGAACTGCATCGCGCGGCCATGATTTCTCCGCTGGAAATATTGCGCCACGTCGGCGGTTTCGAGATCGCGGCGCTGGCCGGGGCCTACATTGCTTGCGCCCAGGCCGGCCTGCCGGTTCTGGTGGACGGCTTCATCGCCAGCGCGGCGGCGCTGGTGGCGACGAAAATCCGGCCGGATGCGGCAAACTGGTGGTTCTACGGCCATGCCTCGGCTGAACCGGGCTATGTTCATCTGATGCAAGCGCTGGACGCCCGGCCACTGGTGAACTTGGGGATGCGCCTCGGCGAAGGCAGCGGCGCGGCGGTGGCGCTGCCGATTCTGCGGCTTGCCGCCGCGCTGCACGGGCAGATGGCCACTTTTGGCGATGCCGGGGTGTCGGCAGGTCAATGAGCGACTCCTTGTCTGTGACTACCGTCGACCTGATCCGCCACGGGGAGCCCATCGGTGGAGCCAAGTTTCGCGGCCATACCGACGATCCCTTGAGCGCAACGGGTTGGGCGCAGATGCGTGCAGCCGTCCAGGGAGAAAGCCAGTGGCAGGCCGTGGTCAGCTCCCCGCTGCTGCGCTGCGCCGAATTCGCCGCAGAGCTTGCCGCCAGCGCCGGCATCCCGCTGGAAACCGAGGCGCGCTTCAAGGAAATCGGCTTTGGCGAGTGGGAAGGGCGCACGTCCGAGGAACTGATGCAAAGCGCCCCCGACTGCCTCGACCTGTTCTGGCGCGACCCGGCCCGTTACACGCCGCCCGGCGGGGAGCCCTTGGAGGTTTTCGCCGCGCGGGTGATGGCGAGCTGGAGCGACGCGCTGGCTCGCCACGCCGGCAAAAAAATCCTGCTGGTGGCGCATGGCGGCGTGAACCGCGTGATCCTGTGCCACGTCCTGCAAATCCCCCTCCAGCATATGTTTCGTCTGGTAGTGCCGTTCGCCGGGCTGAGCCGGGTACGGATCCTCGGCAGCGGCGTCGAAGCCCTGCCGCAACTGGTGTTCCACGGTAGTCCGCAGCCATGAACCCGGATTGTCCATTAGAGCCAGAACACCGTTGTGGGAGCGGCGCCCTCGCCGCGATTTATGGTCGCATTCGCGCCGAGGGCGGCGCTCCTACATGCACGAACATTCCAATGGACAATCCCGGATGAAAGCATTTCTGCTGGCCTTGCAGTTCCTCACCTGCCTCCCCGTTTCCCTGAAAGCGGCGCCGAGTCCGGCGGACTGGGGCCGGTCGGCGCTTGCCTATCCGGTGATCGGGCTCTTGATCGGGTTGTTGCTGGCAGGCTTGCAGCAGCTTGTCGGGCATGCCGACCCACTGTTGCAGGCGGCACTGCTGACCGCGACTTGGGCGCTCATCACCGGCGGCCTGCACCTGGACGGACTGGCTGATAGCGCCGATGCCTGGGTGGGCGGTCATGGCGACCGGGAGCGGACCTTGGCGATCATGAAGGATCCCCGCAGTGGCCCGGCGGCCGTCTCGACGGTGATGCTCGCGCTGTTGCTCAAATTCGCCGCTCTGGCGGCGCTGGCCAAGGCGGGCGCATGGCCTGTACTGCTGCTGGCCCCGGTGCTGGGGCGGTCGGCGCTGGTCGCGCTGTTGCTGAGTACGCCTTATGTTCGGCCAGGGGGCATGGGGTCGGCGATTTCGGCCCATCTGCCGCGAGCGGCCGCGGTGCTGGCGCTGCTCCTGGCCGCAGCGGGTGCTCTTTTCGCCGGAAAGGAGGGCGCGCTGGCACTGGCGGCGGCGGTTGCCGCATGGTTGATCCTGCGCTGGATGATGATGCGGCGGCTGGGCGGCATGACCGGCGACACCCTGGGGGCCGCAGTCGAACTGACCGAGGTTGCGGTGCTCGTCGCCCTCGCTCTGGAGATATGATGACAGTAGCACCCTTTGCCATGCCGATAACGGCTTTGCTGGCTGTTGCACTGGATCGTCTGCTGGGGGAGATGCCGCGCTGGCATCCGCTGGTGGGGTTCGGCTGGCTGGCGCAGCGGCTTGAGGCGAGTCTCTATGGGGCCAGCCGATTGCGGGGCGCGATCGCGGTGTCGCTGCTGGTCGGCGGTTTTGCTCTGGCAGCGTTCCTGGTGCATCGCAGCCTGGGTTCCTGGGCCTGGCTGCTGGATGTGGCCTTGCTCTATCTTGCCATCGGCGCAGCCAGTCTTGGCGAGCACGCAGCGGCGGTTCGCCGTGCCCTGGATGTTGGCGATCTCGATGCGGCGCGCCGTAGCGTGGGCCGGATAGTCAGCCGCGATACTGCGGACATGGATGAAACGGCGGTAGTCCGCGCGACGCTGGAATCGGTGCTGGAGAACGGCTGCGACGCCGTGTTCGGCGCCCTGTTCTGGTTCTTTGTGGCGGGCGCCCCCGGCGTAGTGGCCTACCGACTCGCCAACACCCTGGATGCGATGTGGGGGTACAAGACCGAGCGCTATTTGCACTTCGGCTGGGCGGCGGCGCGGCTGGACGATCTGCTCAACTGGATACCGGCGCGACTTACCGCCCTGACTTACCTGATTATTGGGAAAAGCGCTGTGGCGTGGCGCTGCTGGCGCGCCCAGGCGGCAAACTGGGAAAGCCCCAACGCCGGACCAGTGATGGCGGCGGGAGCTGGCGCACTGACAGTAAAGCTGGGTGGCCCGGCGATTTATCATGGATGCCTGGAGGTTCGCCCGCCACTCGGCGAAGGCGGGGAGCCGGTGGCGGCAGACATTACTCGTGCCGTGGCGCTGGTACAACGTGGCATGTGGTTGTGGCTGGTGGTGGCATTTTTCGGAGGGTGGATACTTGCTTGAACATGGCGGAAAAATCAGGCAGGCGGCGTTGCACTACGGCATTCCGCCGGAGGACTGGCTGGACCTTTCCACCGGAATCAACCCGCTTGGCTGGCCGGTGCCCGCGATCCCGCTGGAATGTTGGCGGCGGCTGCCTGAAGCGGATGATGGCCTGGAGCTTGCCGCATGCGGCTACTATGGCGGCGACTCCCTGCTGGCGGTGGCGGGATCCCAGGCAGCGATCCGGGCCTTGCCGGAATTGCGTTCGCCGTGCCGGGTGGGCGTGCTGGCGCCCACTTACGCTGAACACGGCTATGCTTGGTCGCGTAGCGGTCATGCTGTCGAGCCGTTGGCGCCCAACGAAATCGAACTATGCCTCGACCGGCTCGACGTGCTGGTGCTGGTCAATCCCAACAACCCGACGGGCGAGCGTTTTTCGGTCGAAGCTCTGCGCGCCTGGCATGGGCGGCTGGCCGCGCGCGGTGGCTGGCTGGTGGTGGACGAGGCCTTCATGGATGCTACGCCAGAACATAGCCTGGTTGCTTATGCCGGCACAGAGGGGCTGGTGGTGCTGCGTTCCCTGGGGAAATTCTTCGGCTTGGCCGGTGCGCGGGTCGGTTTCGTAATGGCCTGGCCGGAACTGCTGGAGCGCTTGAACGAGGCGCAAGGGCCGTGGACGCTGGCGCACCCTGCCCGCCATGCCGCGCGTCTGGCCTTGGCGGATGGTGTCTGGCAAAAAACGGCACGGCAGCACCTGGAGAACAGTTCCAGGCGGCTGGCCGATTTGCTGACCCAGTTTGGTTTGGCTCCGAGCGGTGGCACGGCTTTGTTCCAGTGGGTTGAGTGTAAGCGTACACCAACTCTACACAAGGTGCTTGCCCGGCAAGGGATACTGGTTCGTCGATTCGACGATCCGGCAGGTCTGCGTTTCGGCCTGCCGGGAGCGGAAGCGGAGTGGCTGCGGCTGGAGCAGGCATTGCGGGGATTGTCATGAGCGCGAAAGCTTTAATGATCCAGGGCTGCACTTCCGATGCCGGCAAGAGCGCGCT
>JAUYEK010000025.1 GCA_030691435.1 Sulfuricella sp.
GCGATTAACCCAGATTGTCCATTGGAATGCTGGTGCATGTGGGAGCGCCGCCCCCGGCGCGAATGCGGTCGCAAATCGCGGCGAGGGCGCCGCTCCTACGGCGGTGTTTTGACTCTAATGGATTATCTGGGTTAATCGCACCCCGGTGCCAATTAGGAGGCTTCCATTGATTGATGTAGGTGCGAATTCATTCGCACATGGCCGAATGAATTCGGCCCTACAATCATTCATTTCTCATCCGCGAGTGTTTGAATTGGCCTCGAATGCGGTCAACTCGATGCGCGGCTGCGGTTCCCAGCTCGGCTTGCGGTGCTCGGCCACGACATTGGTGAAGATGCCGCCGCGCACATAGAATTTCGCCGTCAGGCGCATGAAGCGCGGCTGTGTCGCGGCCACCAGGTCGTTCAGGATGCTGTTGGTGACGGCTTCGTGAAATGCGCCCTCGTTGCGAAACGACCAGATGTACATCTTCAGGCTCTTCAGTTCGACACACTTCTGATCCGCGATATAGTCGAGATACAGCGTGGCGAAATCGGGCTGGCCAGTCTTCGGGCACAAACAGGTGAACTCCGGGATTTCCATGTGGATATGGAAATCGCGTTCCGGGTTCGGGTTGTCGAAGGTTTCCAGGGTTTTGCTGGGTTGGCTGACCATTTTCGCACTCTCAACTAAATCGGTTAAAATGGGGTCATTATAACGCAGGCTTCGCCTCTCCTTTCCAAAACTGCTGCCGACAAAAAATTGCGTCTCACCCACATTAAACTCGCCGGCTTCAAGTCCTTCGTCGATCCCACCACGATTCCCGTCCCCGGGCAGCGGGTTGGCGTTGTCGGCCCGAATGGTTGCGGCAAGTCCAACGTTATCGACGCGGTGCGCTGGGTGCTGGGCGAATCGCGGGCGCGGGAACTGCGCGGCGAATCCATGCAGGACGTGATTTTCAGTGGTTCCGCCACGCGCAAGGCGGTAAGCCGGGCCAGTGTCGAGCTGATTTTCGACAACAGCCTGGGCAAGGCCGCCGGGCAATGGTCGCAGTACGCCGAAATCGCCGTCAAAAGGATACTCAGCCGCAACGGCGAGTCCGCCTACTACATCAACAACCTGCACGTCCGTCGCCGCGACATCACCGATATTTTCCTGGGCACCGGGCTGGGCGCGCGCGCATATGCCATCATCGAGCAGGGCATGATTTCGCGCATCATCGAGGCGCGACCCGAGGAGTTGCGCGTTTTTCTGGAAGAGGCGGCGGGGATTTCCAAATACAAGGAACGGCGCCGAGAAACCGAGCTGCGCATGAAGGACACTCGCGAGAACCTGCTGCGTGTCGAGGACGTGCGCCAGGAACTGGACAAACAGATCGGCAAGCTTGAAACGCAGGCCGAGGTGGCGCAGCAGTA
>JAUYEK010000047.1 GCA_030691435.1 Sulfuricella sp.
ACAAAAACGTGCCCACCCTACATGAGCCAGCGGTTGACCTGTTCGACATCCTCGTCGCGCAACACGCCCACGGCGGATTTGAGCTTGAGCTGGTTGAGGATGTAGTTGTAGCGTGCCTGGGACAAATCGCGTTTGGCCGTGTAGAACTGCTGCTGGGCATTCAGCACGTCCACGTTGGTGCGCACCCCCACTTCCTGACCCAGCCGGGTGGAGTCGAGCGAACTCTGGCTCGACACCAGCGCCTGTTCCAGTGCCTTGACCTGAGCCAAGCCACTGGTCACGCCAAGAAAAGCCTGACGGGTCTGCAATGCGGCCTGCCGATTGCCCAGTTCCAGATCCTGCCGGGCTTTTTCCTTGTTGGCCAATGCTTCGCGCACCTTGGAATTGACGCTGCCGCCCTGGAAAATCGGCAAGTTCAACTGCAAGCCGACGGTCTGACTCGTGACCGTGCCACTGACCAGATAGCTGGAATTGCTGTTTTGACTGTAGCCCGCCACCAGATCAAGGGTGGGATAGTGGCCGCCACGATTTCTTTCCACTTCCTGCGTGGCAATTTCCAGTGCGGCGCGCTGGATCGCGATCTGCGGACTTTGCTGTTCGGCCTGTGCTACCCATTTCGTCATGTCGTTGGGTTCGGGCAGGACGAGGGGAAGCTTGCCATTCAGCGCATTGAGATGCGCCGGAATCTTGCCCAGGATCAGTTGCAAAGCGCGATTCTTGATTTCGAGATCGTTCTGCGCGGCAATTTCCTGGGCCGTGGTGAGGTCGTACCGCGCCTGAGCTTCGTGAGTGTCGGTAATGGTGACTGTGCCGACCTCGAAGTTGCGCTTGGCCATTTCCAGCTGCTCGCCGATGGCGGCCTTCTGGGCGCCGGCCAGGGCAACATTGTCCTGGGCGAGCAGCACGTCGAAATAAGCCTGGGCGACTCTGACGATCAGGTCCTGCCGGGCGACGGCAAACTGCGCCTCAGCCTGAACAACCTGGCTTTTGGATTGCTCGTACTGGGCGAAATTCTGTTTGCGATAGACCGGCTGAGTCAGGGACAGGCTGTAGCCGTTGGAGTTGTATTGCCGGTTGGAGGTGGGCGAATCCACGTCGTTTTTGGTGGTGTTGGCGCCGAGATTGATGCTCGGCAACAGCAAGGCGAGGCCCTGCGGCGCTTTTTCCTGGCCGGCTTCATAGGCGGCACGCGCCGAGGCATACGCCGCATCCTGCTGCTGCGCCTCGCGATACACCTCCGTCAGGTTGGCGGCATAAACCGGGCTGGCGAGCAGCACAAGAAGCGCCAGAGGCAAGGATTTCATCCTGATGCCCGGCAAGCCGGACGTTACGCGAGATTTCATTTTCTATTCCTCATTACAACTACGACAGCGGCCAAATCAACACTGTGGGAGCGGCGCCCTCGCCGCGATTTTCGTCCGCATTCGCGCCGGGGGCGGCGCTCCTACGGGCACGAGCATTCCATCTGGGTTTAAAAGATGAAGCGCTGGGGCTGCATCGCGTTCTTCAGGGGTGGAACGCT
>JAUYEK010000048.1 GCA_030691435.1 Sulfuricella sp.
GCTTCTGCTCGGTGAACATGGCTGCGGGCATGATCTACACGATCGGCGGCTCGTTCTGGGAATTCGGCGGACCCGATCTGGATCGTGCCAAGTTGTTCGTGATGATAGGCACTGCCGAAGATCATCATTCCAACCCGATGAAGATCGCCTTGTCCAGGTTCAAGCGCAACGGTGGTCGCTTCGTTTCGATCAATCCGGTGCGCACCGGCTATTCCGCCATCGCCGATGAGTGGGTGCCGATCCGCCCCGGCACGGACGGGGCGCTGTTGCTGGCGCTGAACCATGAAATCATTCGCCTCGGACTCTACGACCGCGATTTCCTGGTGCAGTACTCGAACTCCGCCGAGCTGGTGAATGTCGACGAAAAGAGCAGCGAATTCGGCATGTTCGTGCGTACCGAGGTGCCGGAGGAGGAGGGGTGTTTCGACCCGCAGAACAAGCTGTGGTGGGATCGTGTTTCCAATAAGCCGGTGGTCACCCACAGCGAGGGCGCAGACCCTTTCCTCTTGGGCGAATTCAATCTCCACGACGGTACGCCGGTGAAGCCTTCCTTCCAGCTCCTGCAGGAGCGGGTCAAGGACTACACGCCGGAATGGGCGGAAGGGATCACCGGAATTTCGGCCGCGACCATCCGTCGTCTCGCCCACGAGATGGGCGTCACCGCGCGCGACCAGAAGATCGAGCTGCCGATCGCCTGGACCGATTCCTGGGGCAAGGAGCACGCAACCGTGACCGGCAATCCGGTTGCTTTCCACGCCATGCGCGGCCTGGCAGCCCATTCCAACGGCTTTCATACGATTCGCGCCCTGTCCATTTTGATGAGTCTGCTCGGCACCATCGACCGTCCGGGCGGGTTCCGTCACAAGGCGCCGTTCCCGCGTCCAATTCCCCCTTGTGCCAAGACGCCTAAGGGTCCGGAAGGAGTGCAGCCGAATACGCCGCTGGGTGGCATGGCGCTGGGCTGGCCGGCCGAGCCGGATGATCTGTTCGTCGACGAGAACGGCGAGCCGGTGCGGCTCGACAAGGCGTTTTCCTGGGAATACCCGCTCGCTGTCCACGGTCTGATGCACAACGCCATAACCAACGCCTGGCGCGGTGATCCTTATTCGATCGACACCCTGCTGATCTTCATGGCGAACATGGCGTGGAATTCGTCGATGAATACGGTGCAGGTGCGTGACATGCTGAAGGACAAGCGCGAGGATGGCGAGTACAAGATTCCCTTCCTGATCGTGTGCGACGCCTTCCAGTCGGAAATGACCGCCTTTGCCGATCTGGTGCTGCCGGATACGACTTATCTCGAACGCCATGATGTGATGTCCATGCTCGACCGGCCGATTTCGGAATTCGACGGCCCCGTGGATTCGGTGCGCATTCCAGTGGTGCCGCCTACAGGCGAGTGCAAGCCGTTCCAGGAGGTGCTGATCGAGCTGGGCTCGCGCCTCAAGCTGCCGGTGTTCGTCAACCCGGACGGTTCGCGCAAATACCGCGATTACCCCGATTTCATCACCAATTACGAAACCGAGCCGGGCTCCGGCATCGGCTTCCTCGCCGGCTGGCGCGGCAA
>JAUYEK010000052.1 GCA_030691435.1 Sulfuricella sp.
TACTGCCACCTCGGCCACGCGCGGGTGCTGGTGGTGTTCGACATGATCCAGCGCTGGCTCAGGGTCGATGGTTTCGATGTCACCTACGTGCGCAACATCACCGACATCGACGACAAGATCATCAAGCGCGCGGCCGAGAACCACGAGACGATCGATGCCCTGACCGGCCGCTTCATCGCGGCGATGGACGAGGATGCGGCGAAACTCGGCGTGGAGAAGCCCGCCTACGAGCCGCGCGCCACCCAGTACGTGCCGGGCATGATCGCCATGATCCAGGCCCTGATCGACAACGGCCTGGCGTACGTGGCGAAGAGCGGCGACGTGTGCTATTCGGTGCACAAGTTTCCCGGCTACGGCAAGCTTTCCGGCAAGTCGCTGGACGACCTGCGCGCCGGCGAGCGGGTGGATGTCGCCGTGGGCAAGGACGACCCGCTCGACTTCGTCCTGTGGAAATCGGCCAAGCCCGGCGAGCCGCAGTGGGATTCGCCTTGGGGGCAGGGCCGCCCCGGCTGGCATATCGAGTGCTCGGTGATGAGCGATGCCCTGCTCGGCGAGCATTTTGACATCCATGGCGGCGGAGCGGACTTGCAGTTTCCCCACCACGAGAACGAGATCGCCCAGTCCGAGGGCGCGCACGGCCACCAGCACGTCAACTACTGGATCCACAACGGCTTCGTGCGGGTAGACAACGAGAAGATGTCGAAATCGCTCGGCAACTTCTTCACCATCCGCGAGGTGCTGGAGCGCTACGATGCCGAGGTGGTGCGCTTCTTCATTCTGCGCGCCCACTACCGCAGCCCCCTGAATTATTCCGACCAGCACCTGGACGATGCCAAAGGGGCGCTGACGCGCCTCTACACCGCCCTGAAAAATGCGCCGCCTCACCCCTCACCCCTCACCCCTCACCCCGAAGTTGATTGGCACGACCCCTATGCCGCCGCCTTCAAGGCGGCGATGGAGGACGACTTCAACACCGCCGAGGCGGTTGCGGTTTTATTTGATCTGGCCAATGAAGCCAACAAAACTCACGACAAACAACGTGCCGGCCTGCTCAAGGCATTGGGCGGGGTGCTGGGATTATTGCAGCGTGATGCCAGTGAATTTTTGCAGGGCGGCGCAGGGGAGTCGGGCTGCGCGCCGGAACAGATCGAACAGCGCATCGCCGAACGGAATTCCGCGAAAAAAGCCAGGGATTATGCCGCCGCCGATCGCATCCGCAAGGAATTGCTGGATGAAGGTGTCGTGCTGGAGGATACGCCGCAGGGTACGGTCTGGCGGCGGGGCTAGCCTTCGGGTGATGGGTATCGCTGCGCTCCACCC
>JAUYEK010000074.1 GCA_030691435.1 Sulfuricella sp.
TCAGCGATTCGGGGTTGATGAATTCGCGGAAGTCGCGCGCCTTGTCGCCGTCCGGTTCGGCCACGGTGAACAGGCGGTCGTAGAGCCGGATTTCCGCCGCCAGGGCATGCTCGGCGGAAAGCCAGTGGATCACGCCCTTGACCTTGCGCCCCTGCGGGTTCTTGCCGAGGGTGTCGGGGTCGATTGAGCAGCGCAGTTCGACCACCTTGCCGGCGGCATCCTTGATCGCTTCGTCGCACTTGACGACATAGCCGTAACGCAGCCGCACCTCGCCGCCCGGCACCAGACGCTGCCAGCCTGGCGGCGGGGTTTCGGTGAAATCGTCGGCCTCGATCCAGATTTCTTTCGAAAACGGCACGACCCGGTTGCCGAACTCGGGGTGGTTGGGGTGGAAGCCCGCCTCCCTGGACTGCGTTTCGCCTGCGACGAAGTTGGTGATCACTACCTTCAGCGGCTTGATCACCGCCATCACGCGCGGCACGCGCACTTCCATGTCCTCGCGGATGCAGCCTTCGAGCACACCCATGTCGACCATGTTGTCGCTCTTGGAGATGCCGATGCGCCGCGCGAACTCGCGGATACCCTCGGGCGTGTAGCCGCGCCGCCGCATGCCGGTGATGGTGGGCATGCGCGGGTCGTCCCAGCCCGAAACCAGCTTCGCCGTCCCCAGCTGGTTCAGCTTGCGCGTGCTGGTCAGGGTGTATTGCAGCTCCAGGCGGGAGAACTCGATCTGCTGCGGATGGCACGGCACCGGCAACTGGTCCAGCACCCAGTCGTAGAGCGGGCGATGATCCTCGAACTCGAGCGTACACAGGGAATGGGTGATGTTCTCCAGCGCATCGGAAATGCAGTGGGTGTAGTCGTACATCGGGTAGATGCACCACTGGTCGCCGGTGCGGATGTGATGGGCGTGGCGGATACGGTAGATCGCCGGGTCGCGCAGATTGATGTTGGGCGAAGCCATGTCGATCTTGGCGCGCAGCACCTTGCTGCCGTCGGGAAATTCGCCGGCTCGCATCCGGGCGAACAAATCCAGGTTCTCCTCCACGCTGCGCTCGCGAAACGGGCTGTTTCTGCCTGGCGCCGTGAGCGTGCCGCGATATTCGCGCATTTCTTCGGGGCTGAGGTCGTCCACGTAAGCCTTGCCCTGCCGGATCAGCTCGACCGCATAATCGTACAGCGCCTCGAAATAGTCCGACGCCCAGCGCACCTCGCCATCCCATTGGAAACCGAGCCAGCGCACGTCGTCCTGGATGGACCGGGCGTATTCCTCGCTTTCCTTTTCCGGGTTGGTGTCGTCAAAGCGCAGGTTACATCTGCCCTGGTAGTCCAGCGCCAAACCGAAATTCAGGCAGATCGACTTGGCATGGCCGACGTGCAGATAGCCGTTCGGCTCAGGCGGGAAGCGGGTGACGATGCTCTTGTGCTTGCCGCCGGCGAGATCGGCTTCGATGATGTTGCGGATGAAATGGGGAACGGGGGCGTTATCGCTGCTGCTCATAAACTTGGGTCATTCTGAAAAGATTCGAAGCAAAGAGTTTGGTGAAAAGGGCGGTTCTTGTTAGAATTCAGCCTGTTTGCCATATAGTGAAAAGTATACTACCAATGAGCCGTTTCCGCATTGCCACGATCTTAGCCTCCCTGTCCTGCGCCCTGTTCTTCGCCTTCGGCCAGCCTGCACGCGCCGATGAGCTGCAGGACATCAACAAACTCTACAAACAGGGGCAGAACGACAAGGCCCTGGAACGCCTCGAAAGCTACCTCACCAGCCGCCCCAAGGACGCCCAGGGACCAAAAATCGCCCAGGGACGTTTCCTCAAGGGGCTGATCCTGGCAGAGCAGGGCAAGAATGCGGAAGCGATCCAGATCTTCACCCGGCTTACCGAGGAATACCCCGAACTGCCCGAACCCTACAACAACCTGGCGGTGCTCTATGCCTCCCAGGGTCAGTACGAGAAATCCCGCCAGGCTCTTGAAATGGCGATCAGCACCCACCCCAGCTATGCCACTGCGCACGAGAATCTGGGCGACATCTACGCCAAGATGGCGAGCCAGGCCTATGACAAGGCGCTGCAACTGGACAAGGGCAATGTCACCGCACAAACCAAACTTGCGCTGGTAAAAGAGCTGTTCTCCGCTTCCGGAAAAGTGAATCGCGCGCCGGCAAAACCCGAAGCTCCCAAGGTTGCGCCGGCGCCTATCGTCACACCCGCCCCGGCGCCGGCCAAACCGGAAACCGCCAAGCCCGCGCCCGTCGTGCCCGAAGCCAAGCCGGCTCCCGCCCCTGCGGAGATCAAAGCCGATGCCGAAGCAGCCGTGCTGAAAACCCTCAACGGCTGGGCCAAGGCCTGGTCGGGCAAGAACGTCTCCGGCTACCTCGGCTATTATGCCAAGGACTTCAAGGTGCCCGGCGGCGAGAACCGCGCTGCCTGGGAGAAAAACCGCAAGGAACGCATCGGCAAGCCTAAATCCATCCATGTCGCCATCGAATCGCCGCGCGTTACCTTTAGCGATGCCAGCCACGCCAGCATCACTTTCAAGCAAGCCTACAAGTCCGATGCCCTTTCGACCTCTACCCAGAAAACGGTTGTCCTGGCCAATGTTGGAGACAGGTGGCTGATCCAGCAAGAACGGATTGGCCGGTAGCAGCACTTGAGCGCTTTCACGAGTAAAGAGGAATTTTCTCTGTACGGCATGACCAGGTCAACTCCGGGCCCATTCTTCGCGACACTCTCCCTGCTGTGCGCCTTTCTGGCCTCCCTGCTGGCGCCATCGGCAAGGGCGATGGGCAGCAAACCCGCCGCACAGAAACGCGAAGCCCCACAAAACCAGAGCCCGGGCGACCTCGAGGCTATGCTGGTCAAGACCCTGCTCGAAGTCCGGCAGAACCGTCTGGATATCGCCATGAAGGATATCGAGGCCCTGCTCAAAATCTACCCCAATTTCAAGCTGGCCCACCTGATCCGGGGCGACCTGTTGATGGCGCGGGCGCATCCGCTCAGTACCATCGGCAGCGCCGCCGGCGCCTCCCAGCAGCAAATCTCCGATCTGCGCGAGGAAGCGCGCGCCCGCCTGCTGCGTCACCTGGAACAGATGCCGGTCAATCGCGTGCCCAAATACCTGGTCCAGCTCCAGCCGGAACAGCGCCACGCAGTGGTGGTGGACACCGGAAAATCCCGGCTCTACCTGTTCCAGAACGACAACGGCACGCCGCGCTATGTAGCCGACTACTATGTCAGCAGCGGCAAGGCCGGCGCCGAAAAAAACAAGGAAGGCGACCAGAAAACACCGCTGGGCGTCTACTTCGTCACCGCCAGCCTGCCCAAAACCCAGCTTTCCGATTTTTACGGTACCGGCGCCTTTCCCATCAGCTATCCTAATGAATGGGATCGTCAACAGGGCAAGAACGGCCACGGCATCTGGCTGCACGGCGTGCCCAGCGACACCTACAGCCGCCCGCCGCGCGCCAGCAACGGCTGCGTGGTGCTGGCCAACCCCGACATGGATAAAATCGGGAAGAACCTGCAGGTGGGTCTGACCCCGGTAGTGATCAGCGACAAGGTGGACTGGGTCGACCCCGGGGAACTCGCCGCCCAGCGCAGCGAACTCAGCCGGCGTGTCGAAAACTGGCGGCTCGACTGGGAAAGCGTCAATACGGACAAATATCTGCAGAACTATTCCAGGGACTTCCACGCACCCGGCCAGAATTACCATTCCTGGGAAGAACAAAAGCGCCTGGTCAACGCCAGCAAAACATGGGTCAAGATCAAGCTGTCGAATATCAGCATCTTCAGCTACCCGGGCAATGAAAACCTGACGGTGATAACATTCGACCAGGATTACAGCAGCAACAATCTGAAAAACCAGATGCGCAAGCGCCAGTACTGGAAGTTCGACAGCAACGAATGGAAAATCGTCTACGAGGGGGCCGCATGAAATTCCGCCTGATTATGATCATCGTGAGCTTGCTTATCAGTACCGGCGCTCTCGCCGCCAATCCGCAGGTGAAAATGCGCACCAACCTGGGCGAAATCGTGCTCGAACTGTATCCTGACAAGGCGCCAAAAACCGTCGCCAACTTCCTGCAATACGTGAGCAGCGGCCACTACAACGGTACCGTGTTTCATCGCTCCATCCAGAAATTCGTCATCCAGGGCGGTGGTTTCACTCCGGAGTTCCAGTACAAACCAACCCTGGCCCCGGTTCCCAACGAAGCCGCCAACGGCCTCAGGAACGAGCCCGGCACGCTCGCCATGGCGCGGGCCTATGACCCTGACTCCGCCACCGCGCAGTTCTTCATCAACCTCGATGACAACAAGTTTCTCAACCACCACCGCCCCCATCCCGATTACTACGGCTATTGCGTCTTCGGCAAAGTGGTCATAGGCATGGATATCGCGAAAAAGATCGGCGGCCTGCCTACGGCGGCTGGTGGGCCGTTTACCGCCGACGTTCCGGTTGAGCCGGTGGTCATCGAGGAAATGACGCTGGCGACAGAATCCGCAACGGACAACTCCAGGGTCGCGGAAGCGGCCAAGCCGGTAAAATCCCACAAGAAAACCCCAAAGAGCAAAAAGGACAAGACCCATGGTTAAGCTTCACACCAATTTCGGCGACATCACCCTCGAACTGGATGCCGAAAAAGCGCCAAAAACTGTTGAGAATTTCCTCAAATACGCGGAAAAGGGCTTTTACGACGGCACGATATTCCATCGCGTCATCGATAGCTTCATGATTCAGGGTGGCGGCTTCATGTCCGGCCTGATCCAGAAGGAAACCATGGAGGAGATCGAGAACGAGGCCGCCAACGGCCTGAAGAACGAAACCTACACCATCGCCATGGCGCGAACCCCCAACCCCCATTCGGCCTCCAGCCAGTTTTTCATCAATACTGCGAATAACAGCTTTCTCAACCACACCGCACCAACCTCACAGGGCTTCGGCTATTGCGTGTTCGGCAAAGTCACCGCGGGCAAGGAAGTCGTGAACCGCATCGGCAAGGTCAAAACCGGCAGCCAGTCCGGCTATCAGGACGTCCCCCTTGAAGAGGTGGTGATCGAGAGCGTGGAAATTTGCTGAGAGTAGCGAAAAAAATT
>JAUYEK010000083.1 GCA_030691435.1 Sulfuricella sp.
GCCTTCCTAGTGAAAATTATGGCACGGCTCAACTATCGGTCGAGGAGGGTATCGCCAGCACGCTCGGCATCAAGCTGGGCGATGAGTTGACCTACAGTGTCGGCGGCGCGACTTTCAGCGCGCGGGTGGCGAGTCTGCGCAAGGTCAACTGGGATTCGTTTCGCGTCAATTTCTTCGTGATCGCCTCCCCCGGCGTGCTGGAAAAATTTTCCGCCAGCTATATCACCAGCTTCCATTTGCCCGATGCGCAGGGTGGCCTGCTCGACGAAATGGTCAAGGCGTTTCCGAATCTGACGGTGATCGACGTGGCCGCGGTAATGAACGAAGTGCGCACCATCATGGATCGGGTCGCCGGCGCGGTCGAGTTCGTTTTCCTGTTTACCTGGCTGATGGGCTTCACGGTGTTGTACGCCGCGATTGCCGCCACCCGCGACGAGCGGGTATACGAGACCGCGATATTGCGCACCCTGGGAGCGAGCAGGCGGCAGCTGCTGGCTGGCCTGTTTGCCGAGTTTGCCGGGATCGGCATGCTGGCCGGGCTGGTCGCCGCGCTTGGCGCAAGCGGAACGAGCTATGTCCTGAGCACCCGAGTCCTGGCCTTGCCCTATGTGTTCAACTTCTGGCTGCTGCCGGTGGGGATGCTGGCCGGAGCCGCCGCCATCGGCGCTGCCGGTATCGCCGGTTGCTACAGCGTGCTGAATCAACCCCCTTTGCAGACGATCAGGGATAGCAGCTAGAATTCGTCTTTTGCTTTATCCATTAGAGCCAAAACACCGCTGTGGGAGCGGCGCCCTCGCCGCGATTTTCGGACGTATTCGCGCCGAGGGCGGCGCTCCTACAGGCACGAACATTCCAATGGATATCCGGGTTTATTACTTTAATCTCTAAGGAAACACCATGAAATTCGGTACCCCGTTGAGCCCCGGCGCTACGCGCGTCATGCTGCTAGGCAGCGGCGAACTTGGCAAGGAAGTGATCATCGCCTTGCAGCGCCTCGGCGTGGAAGTGATCGCGGTGGACCGCTATGCGAATGCGCCCGGGCATCAGGTGGCGCATCGCGCCCACGTCATCAACATGGCCGATGGC
>JAUYEK010000099.1 GCA_030691435.1 Sulfuricella sp.
GGTGGAATCCTGAAATTGCGTTGCTGCAAGGCAGGGCGGCGGAACTTGCAGCCCAATTGATCCATTCTCAGTCTCAACGTGCTGGGGGTATGCCGGCGGATGTGGCGGCTATGGATGTCGAGACTTTTCTGGAACGGATGTACGCTTCCCAGAGATAGTTTGCGACCGTTGAGTCCTTTAAAATCGGCGAGAACCGCTAGTACGGCTCTCGCCTTTATCATTTTGGGAGTCCTCGATGAGTGATGGGCCATTCATCTCCGATATCTCTTCCCGTATCTGGGATATCCGCTATCGTTACCGCGAGTCGGGCAGGATCATCGACCTGACCGTTGAGGACACCTGGCGTCGCGTTGCCCGCGCGCTTGCCGAGGTGGAGCGGCAGGATAAGGAAATCTGGGAGCGGCGGTTCTACCAAATTCTGGAGGGGTTCCGCTTTCTGCCGGGTGGGCGCATTCTCGCCGGAGCCGGCACCTCTCACCGGGTCACGCTGTTCAACTGTTTCGTCATGGGTGAAGTAGAGGATGCGCTCGACGGCATTTTTGAGGCGCTCAAGGAAGGCGCGCTGACCATGCAGCAGGGCGGGGGGGTTGGCTATGATTTCTCCACCCTGCGACCGAGCGGCGAACCGGCCCGTGGTGTCGGAGTAACCGCTTCCGGGCCGGTCTCGTTCATGCGCATCTGGGATAGCATGTGCGCCACCATTCTTTCCACCGGTGCGCGCCGTGGTGCGATGATGGCGACGCTGCGCTGCGACCACCCGGATATCGAGATTTTCATCGCGGCAAAACGTGACCCCGGTGCGCTGCGGCATTTTAATTTGTCGGTGCTGGTGACGGACGATTTCATGCGCGCGGTGCGGGCGGATGCCGACTGGCCGCTGGTGTTTCCGCTCTCCGGGGGTGAATCGACTGGGGAGGTGGTGGAACGGGCGTGGTCAGGCAGCAGCACGCCGCGCCGTTGCAGGGTGCTGCGCCGTGTCGGAGCGCGGGCGCTGTGGGACAGGATCATGCGGGCAACCTATGATTACGCCGAGCCCGGCGTGATCTTTATCGATCGTGTCAACCGCATGAACAACCTGTGGTACTGCGAACAGATCAGCGCCACCAATCCCTGCGGCGAAATCCCCCTGCCGCACTATGGCGCCTGCAATCTGGGGGCGATCAACCTGACGCAATTCGTCCGGCGTCCCTTTACGGTTGATGGCGACCTGGACCTGGAAGGCATCGCAGCGACCGTGGCGACGGCGGTGCGCCTGCTCGACAATGTTTACGACCTTTCCCGTTTCCCGCTGCAAAAGCAGGCGAACACCGCGCGCGCATCGCGGCGGGTCGGGCTCGGCCTTACCGGCCTGGCCGATGCCCTGGCGATGCTCGGAATCCGCTATGGCAGTCCGGAATCCTTTGCGCTGGGAGAAAAAGTGATGCGGGCGATCTGCCACAGTGCGTACCGGGCATCGATCGAACTGGCGCGTGAAAAAGGGACGTTTCCGGCATTCCAGGCCGAGCCATACCTGGCGGGTGAATTCATTCGCTCCCTGCCCGAGGACATCGTGCAGGGGATCAGGCGTTACGGCTTGCGCAACAGCCATCTGACCGCTATCGCACCGACCGGAACCATAAGCCTGTTGGCGAACAATGTTTCCAGCGGACTCGAGCCGATTTTCGATTGGGAATACACGCGGCGCATCCGCGAGACTGATGGCGGCTTTAGCGAGGTGCGAGTGGACGACTATGCCTGCCGTCAGTTTCGCCTGCAACATGGCGAGGATGCCTCGTTGTCCGCAGCCTTCATTCGTGTCGGTGAAATTGCGCCGGAGGCGCACATCCGGATGCAGGCGGCGCTTCAGGCTCATGTCGATAACGCCATTTCCAAAACCATCAACGTGCCGGTTGAATTCGACTTCGACTCCTTTCGCTCGATTTATGAAAAGGCCTATGACATGGGTCTGAAGGGCTGTACCGTTTTCCGCCCCAACCCGGTCACCGGGCAGGTTCTGCTTGCCGACAGCGGCGCTGTCGAGAGGTCGTGCTGCTCGATTGAGCGCGAAGCGGATTGAGCATTTCGCGTAACCTGATATTCGGGTAAACTTAGGCCCTAAAACTTTTGCGGAAAAAATTCATGCTTAAAGGCAGTCTGGTCGCGATCGTGACGCCGATGCACGATGATGGCAGTCTGGATCTGGATCGTTTGCGTGCGCTGGTGGATTTTCACCTGGCGGAAGGAACCGACGGCATCGTCGTCGTTGGCACCACGGGCGAATCCCCGACGGTGAATTTCGACGAGCATTGCCTGCTGATCCGCACCGTGGTGGATCGGGTAGCCGGGCGCATCCCGGTGATCGCCGGAACCGGCGCCAACTCAACCAGCGAAGCGATCGAGCTGACGACATGCGCCAAGGCGGTCGGCGCGGACTACTGTTTGCTGGTCACGCCGTACTACAACAAACCCACCCAGGAAGGCTTGTATCGCCACTTCAGGGCGATTGCCGAGGCGGTGGACATCCCGCAGATTCTTTACAACGTGCCAGGCCGCACCGCTTGCGACCTGGTGAACGACACGGTGTTGCGGCTGGCGCAGATTCCCAACATCGTCGGTATCAAGGACGCAACCGGCAATATCGAGCGCGGCAGCGGCCTGTTGCTGCGCGCACCGCAGGATTTCGCCGTATACAGCGGCGACGATGGCAGCGGCCTGGCATTGATGCTGCTCGGCGGCCATGGCGTAATCTCGGTGACCAGCAACGTGGCGCCCCGTTTGATGCATGAAATGTGTGAGGCGGCATTCAGGGGTGATCTGGCCGCGGCGCGCGCCGTCAATAACAAATTGTTGGGCTTGCATCAGAAGCTGTTTGTCGAAGCCAATCCGATTCCGGTTAAATGGGTGGTGGCGCAGATGGGATTGATCGGCGAGGGCATTCGCCTGCCGCTAACCCCGCTTTCCGCGATTCATCACGATGTTTTGAAACAGGCTATGCGCCAGGCCGGCGTGCTGCAATAAATTATTAAGGTATTTATGAATAACAGGTTCTTGTCTTCATTTGTGGTGATAACAGCGGTCGCGCTAATGGCGGGTTGCGGTTCGACGTCCTTGCTGGAAGGTAAAAAGATTGACTACAAGTCGGCAGGCAAGCTACCGCCGCTGGAAATTCCTCCCGACCTGACTTCGCCGACGGCAGACAACCGTTTTGCCGTGCCCGATGTCAGCCCGCAGGGCAGTGCCATGCTCTCTGTGTACAACAAGGAAAGGGCGGGCCAGCCACAGACTGCGACGGCGACATCCAATCTGCTGCCATCCCAGGACAAGGTCAGGGTGGAACGTGCAGGCTCGCAACGCTGGCTGGTGGTAAATGCCACCCCGGAGCAGGTATGGCCGGTGATCAAGGAGTTCTGGCAGGAAAATGGTTTCCTCATAAAATTGGAAGTGCCGGAATCCGGCGTGATGGAAACCGACTGGGCGGAAAACCGCGCCAAGATTCCCCAGGATGCGATTCGCAGCGTGTTGAGTAAAGTCATGGATGGACTTTACTCCACCGCCGAACGCGACAAATTCCGCACCCGGCTGGAACGCGGCGCGGAGCAGGGCACTGCGGAAATCTATATCAGCCACCGCGGCATGTATGAAGTGATTGAAGGCGGCGACGGCGGTAACCGGACAGTGTGGCAGCCGCGCCCGGCCGACCCGGAACTCGAGGCCGACATGTTGCGTCGCCTGATGGTGCGCTTCGGAGTCGAGGAGGTGCATTCACAGTCCCTGATGGTGGCAGAGGGCAAACGCGATCGGGCCAAGGTGACGCGCACTCAGGGAGGGGCGGGCAGCCTTGCGCTGAACGATACCTTTGATCGCGCATGGCGTCGCGTCGGGCTGTCTCTTGACCGGGTCGGCTTTACTGTGGTAGACCGCGACCGCTCCAAGGGGCTGTATTTCGTTCGCTATGTTGACCCCGATATTGACGGCAAGAAGGAAGAAAAAGGTTTCATGTCCAAGCTGGCCTTCTGGAAAGGCGATGGCAAAGACAAGGACAAACTGGAGCAGTATCGTATTCAGGTTATGGCCACGAACGAGGGTAGCGCGGTCAATATTTTGAACAAGGATGGCGCTGTCGAAAACTCCGAGACTGCGGCCAGAATTCTTAACCTTCTGTTCGAACAGTTGAAATAGTACGGCGAGGCGCGTCAATGCGTTTCGCTTCTCTGGGTAGTGGCAGCCGGGGCAATGCACTGGTGGTCGAGGTCAAGCAAACCCGATTGCTTCTCGACTGCGGTTTCGGTATCCGGGAAACGGTTGCCCGGCTATTGCGCCTGGCCTTGCAGCCGGAAGACCTTGCCGGCATCCTCATCACTCACGAACATACCGATCATATCGGCGGTGCAGTCAAATTGGCTCGCCGGTACGAGCTGCCGGTGTGGCTGACCCACGGCACTTTCACCAACCATGCCCTTGCGCAAACGCTGCCCGATATTCGTCTGATTGATGGTCACAGTGTGTTTCAGGCAGGCGAGATCGAGGTGCAGCCTTTTCACGTTCCCCATGACGCTCGCGAGCCGGTGCAGTATGCCTTTAGCAGCGGTAGCAGGAGATTGGGCGTGCTGACCGACACCGGCGGATCCACGCCACATATCGAAGCTATTTTGAGTGGCTGCGATGCCTTGGTGCTGGAATGCAATCATGATCCCGACATGCTGCGCGAAGGGCCTTATCCGCCGATGCTGAAACAACGGGTTGCGGGCCGTTTCGGCCATCTTGATAACGGCATGGCGGCTAGGTTGCTGGCGAGCCTGGACAGCAGCAAGTTGCAGCACTTGATTGCGGCGCATCTTAGCGAAAAGAACAATACGCCGGAGCTAGCCCGGGCCGCGCTGAGCGGTGTTTTAAATTGTGATCCGGAATGGATCGGGGTGGCCGATCAACTGGATGGGTTTGGTTGGCGCCAGATTCTTTAGCAGTAGATTAGGCATATACCCAGAGGGTACAAAAAAAAGCCGGCCCGAAGGGTCGGCTTTTTTTGCTGAGCC
>JAUYEK010000104.1 GCA_030691435.1 Sulfuricella sp.
TGCGCCTCCCTGGACGAGCTGGACCAACTCCACGAAGAACTGATCGACCGCTTCGGCCTCGCGCAGTTGCACCAGTTGCGCGGGCGCGTCGGGCGCTCCCACCATCAGGCCTACGCTTATCTGCTTACGCCTCCCGGCGAAGAAAGCATCACGCCGCAGGCGAGAAAACGCCTTGACGCGATTCAGTCCCTGGAAGACTTGGGCGCCGGCTTCTATCTTTCCATGCACGACCTAGAAATCCGCGGCGCGGGGGAAGTTCTGGGCGAATCGCAAAGCGGGGAAATGCAGGAGATCGGCTTCAACCTCTACGCCGAAATGCTCAACCGGGCGGTGAAAGCGCTCAAGGCGGGCAAGGAGCCGGACATCGCCCAGCCGCTAGCCATCACCACCGAAATCAACCTGCACAGCCCGGCATTGCTTCCCAACGACTATTGCGGCGACGTCAACGAGCGCCTGACCCTGTACAAGCGCCTGGCAAACTGCGCCTCCCTGGACGAGCTGGACCAACTCCACGAAGAACTGATCGACCGCTTCG
Source organism: Sulfuricella sp. (assembly GCA_030691435.1). GTDB lineage: Bacteria > Pseudomonadota > Gammaproteobacteria > Burkholderiales > Sulfuricellaceae > Sulfuricella. The sequence goes on from JAUYEK010000104.1 coordinate 536, forward strand.
GCCTGCTGCCGCCGCAGGCCAGCGCATTGCTCGACACCCACCGCCTGCGCATCCTCGCCAAACCCCTCGGCATCGCCAAGATCGACGCGAGCAGCAGCGGCATCCTGCTGCAATTCATCCCCAATCCGCCGATCGATCCGGTTAAAATCATCCAGATGATCCAGAGCAAGCCCGGCTGCAAGCTGGCCGGACCTGACCGGCTGAAAGTCAGCCGCGAAATGCCGGAAGCGAAAAACCGGGTGGAAGAGATTGTGCGGTTGCTGAAGGAGCTGGGGTAATCAGTTGAATGGCTGCCATGCATGGTACCGATGACATATCCGACGAATCGGCGTAGGGTTAGACGACAATCACCGGGAGGGCTGCATGATGCAAAGCGAACATTTTGATTTGAACGACATCCAGCACGAGCCGACGGATGCTCAGTTGGAGGCTTTGATGAACTCGGTGGCAACCGAGGCAAATCGTCGAGCTGAAGTGGCGAAGGAGGTGCTTATGCAACGCCTGCGCGACGAAATTGCCGCAGCGAATCGTTCACGAGTCGCTGCATGAGCGAGACGCTTAAACCGCGACTGATCGTTGTGGCGGGCCCCAACGGTGCTGGCAAGACTTCGATCACCGAGCAGCTGCTACGCCACGAGTGGATGGGCGGCTGCGAATACGTGAATCCCGACTATATTGCCCGCGACGAATTCGGCGATTGGAATGCGCCCGAAGCCGTGATAAAGGCGGCCATTCGCGCTGCCGAAGTGCGCGAACAGTGCGTGCGAGAAGGTCGCAGTCTAGCCTTTGAGACTGTGCTGTCGATGCCAGACAAGATCGATTTTATTCAACGGGCGAAGCAGGCGGGATTTTTCGTGCGGCTGTTCTTTGTGGGCACGGACAATCCTTCCATCAATGCCAAGCGAGTCGCGCTGCGTGTTATGGAGGGCGGGCACGACGTGCCCATCAGCAAGATCATCGCTCGCTATACCCGGTCGTTGGCAAACTGTTCGGTGGCGGCACGCATCGCCGACCGCGCTTACATCTACGATAACTCGGTGGACAACGCACCGGCACACCTTCTGTTCCGCACGAGTGAAGGGAAATTGATCAAGCATTACGGCGATATCAATCCGTGGGCACTGGAAATCCTGCGCGAGATTGATCCGAAATTTCTATCCAAGGACAGCATCTAAACGTGGCGATTACCAATCACGAGCGCGTCGACAAAGCGCTAAAACGCTTATGGAGGCAAGGATGAGCAAAAAACTCAAAGCTGCGGTATCTCACTATAGATCGCGAAGTGGCCGAACTGCGTGCGGATCGCGAGCTGGCTGTCGAATATCTGAAAGCCGCCATGGAATCGCTAGACAATCCCGATGACCGTGCAGCAGGTCTTCTTGCGCTTCGCACTGTTGCTGAAGCGTATGGGGGTCTTGGGGCGGTTGCAGCTGAAGCAGGGATCAGCCGTGAGTCACTTTATCGGACACTATCGGCCAAAGGGAATCCGACACTGAAAACGCTGCTTGCAGTGTTGAAAGCGGTTGGAATGAAACTCTCGGTGGAGCCAGGACATCACGCTGCAGCATAGACATCGGCCAACTCACGTCAGGCGTAATGTAGATGGGGATGGGAGTTGGCCGCGATTTGCGGTCGCATTCGCGCCGGGGGCGGCGCTCCTACATGCACCAGCATTCCAATGGATAATCGGGGTTAAAATAGGCCAATTAAAAAAGCCAAGGCATTCCTCCAGGCACCTGATCCGCCCCTTTACCGGTCTCAGACCTGCCGCCAACCGCGCTACCGATGTCGCAGCCCCTCCTTACGACGTGCTTTCCACCGACGAGGCGCGCGTGCGAGCCACCGGCAAACCGTGGAGCTTCCTGCACATTTCCAAGCCGGAGATCGATCTGCCGGTGGGCACCAATCCCTATGCGCCAGAGGTCTACGCCAAGGCGGCGGAAAACCTGAAAAAAATGCTGGCCGAAGGCATTCTGGCGCGCGATCCGGCGCCCTGCTATTACGCCTACCGTCTGGTCATGGGCGGTCACAGCCAGACCGGCCTGGTCGCGGCGGCTTCGGTGGCGGACTACGACACCAACCGCATCCGCAAGCATGAATTCACCAGGCCCGACAAGGAAGATGACCGGGTGCGCCAGATCGATGCGCTGAATGCCCAGACCGGCCCGGTGCTGCTGGCCTACCCCGATGCGCCGGAAGTGGACGAAATACTGGCGCTCGCCGCATCCGCCGCACCGGATGCCGACGTGACCGCCGAGGACGGCATCCGCCATACGATCTGGGTGATACACGACAGCGCAACACTGGCCAGGTTGACTGCCGCCTTCGATGCCATGCCTGCAATTTACATCGCCGACGGCCACCACCGCTCGGCCGCCGCCTCGCGCGTGTGCGCCGCCCGCAAAGCCACCAACCCGCAGCACAGCGGCGAGGAAAGCGATAACTATTTCCTGTCCGTGATCTTCCCCCATCACCAGATGAAAATCATGGACTACAACCGTGTCGTCTCCGACCTGAATGGCCTGGACCCGGAAGCATTCCTCAAGCGCATCGGCGAACAGTTCTCGGTGCAGGCGAGCGCCGCCCAGTTCAAGCCGGCCAAACCCAATGAGTTCGGCCTCTATCTGCCCGGCCAGTGGTACCGTCTGGAAATCCGCCCGGAACTCATCCCCACCGCCGACCCCGTAGCGCGCCTCGATGTCAGCCTGCTGCAAAACCACCTCATCGCGCCCGTGCTCGGCATCGACGATCCTCGCCGCGACAAGCGCATCGACTTCGTCGGCGGCATCCGCGGCCTGGCGGAGCTGGAAAAACGCGTCGACAGCGGCGAAATGGCCGCAGCCTTCGCCCTGTTCGCGACCCGCATGGAAGACCTGATGGCGGTCGCCGATGCGGGCGAGGTGATGCCGCCCAAATCAACCTGGTTCGAGCCCAAACTGGCCGACGGCCTGGTGTCGCACGTGCTGGATTGATGCAACTGACCGCGTGGGCACAAAGACGTGCCCACCCTACTTGGCTGAACGGTATTAACCCAAGATTGTCCATTGGAATGCTAGTGCATGTAGGAGCGCCGCCCCCGGCGCGAATGCGGACGCAAATCGCGGCGAGGGCGCCGCTCCCACAGCGGTGCTCTGGCTCTAATGGATAATCTGGGATTAAGACTACATCATGTCAAACAGGCTGAGGCCCTGTAACATCATGTATGACTTCATCGCTGCGTCCAGGCTGGTCTGCTGCCTGGTCAGGTCACTGATGGCCTTGGCGTAATCCACATCCTGCAACTGCGAGATTGTTTGCTGGTACTGCAGGGAAAGATCTTCTCCAGCGCTTTGCACGGCATCGATTTCCTTCAGGCGCGAACCCACTGAGGCATAGATGGTAAGAACGTTGTCCAGCGCCAAATCCAGATTTGACATGGCGGTGTTCAGCCCGTTGCCAAGCTTGGCTCTGTCTGCAACAGTGTTAACCGGCGATTGCAGCGTGGTGATCAGGTCATTGAGGGTCTTGAACAAGTCCTGATTGGTACTGGCTTTGACCGTGAAGGTGTCGCCATTGGCGGGCGTTCCGCCGATGCTAAATTCCGCGCCAAAATCGAAAGCTGGCTCAGCGCCCTGCGATTTCAAGCCAATTACGCTCCCATCAGTGTAGGTACGTGGATATGGCGCCACCGCTGGCGCCAGACCAGTTAACCGCGAGAGTCCAGAAACATTATCAACAATATCGTAGGTTGTAACTGGTGGAACCGCTGCGCTTACTGCGAACTTGATGGTGAAGTCCTTGTTGTTGGCTGCGGCATTCCATTTTGTCAAATCCACCACCGCCCCGGGGCTAACGATACCCGTGCCGGTATTGGTTGTGCCGGGCGCGGTCACGAAAGTCCCATTGCCATTTTTGATGCGCTGAAAAAGATCCGATCCCGAATCGCTGATCGCGATCTGGCGCGCCGGGCTAATGGTGGCCAGGCGCTGCCCCTGATCGCCGTTGTAGGTCACCGTTCCCGGAGGCCCTTCGGAGAAGGGGGTAGTCGTTCCCTTATAGCCGGCAAACATGAAATTCCCGGTGCCATCGGTGCTGTTGGCCAGGCCGAGCAGTTCATCGAATCTGCCGCGCAATTCCATGGCTTGGCTGGCACGATCCGCATTGGAAAGTGCAGCGTCACCCGCGTAGATCGCCAGTACCCGAACATCCTGAATCAAGGAGGTGATGCTGCCGAGAATGCCTTCTTCCGTCTCCAGGCTACTCATGGCGGAAGTTCCATTGACTGCGTGTTGCTTGTTCAGCTCGCTGAATTGAGTGACATCCAGCACTTGCGCGGAAGCGACGGGGTCGTCCGAGGGGGAGACCATACGGCGCCCGGTCGAAACTTGTTGCTGGGTTTTCACCCAGTCAAATTGCTGCTGCTGAATTGATGCCACGCCCAAATCATAAATCGAACTGGTGCTGATACGCATGATGTCTCCTTATCTCCCCAGGTTCAAAATCGTCTCGAACAGCGTCGAGGCAATCTCCAACATTTTCCCGGAAGCCTGATAGGCTTGCTGGTAGCGCATGAGGTTGGCCGCCTCTTCGTCGAGGTTAACCCCGGACAATGATTGTTGCGCCAGCTGGCTCTGGGCAACCAGATTGGACTGCGCCTTGCCGGTTACCTCGACCTCGCGGGTTTTGTTTCCGACTGCGCTCACCACCTGGCTGTAAGCTCCCTGAAAGGTGGCGGTGCTTCCCGCAAGAGTATCCTTGGTTTGCAAAGCTGACAGCAATTGGGCATTCCGGTTATCCGACTTGCCGCCGACATTGGATTCGACAGTGAAGATGTCGCCCGTTGCCGGAGCACCGCTCAGCGACACTGTCCAGCCGTTGAAGGAAATCGGATTGCCCGAAGTATAAACCTGACCCAACGCAGGCAAGCCAACCCCGACCCCGGTTACATTGAACGTTCCCGCAGCGGTGAACGTAATTGTAACCGGTTGCTGCAAATTCAGGTCCGTCGAGGGGTGCACCGGGTTCGGCGTAACCGGCGTTCCGGTATTAACGCTGCCGGCGCTGATCGTGCCTGTTCCGGTGTTGCTCATGACAGCCGCGCTGGTGCGAATCGGCGCTGCGGCTGCAATTTTCGACGGATCCGTGATGGCCACGCCGATATCCCGGGCGCCGTTGCGAGTGGGCTGAATCAGCCAGCTTTCCCCGGCAACCGATGCCGCGCCGCTCGCGCTTATGGTCAGGCCATCCACCGTTTGCGGGAGTGCCGCAGCCGAGAACAGCGTGGCATTGTCGGACAGGCGGGTCAAGGTGTAATTTCCCGCGCCATTGGCTTGCAGCCGGTAATCGCTAGTCGTGACCGCGCTGACGTCCGAAAAGCTGGTAGCTATCACGGCGGCGCTGGTATTGTTGCTGTTGGGAAGAACCTTCGGGCTGGCGACATTGAAGAAATTGCCGCCCAAGGCTCCGTTCAAGTCCTGGCCAAGTTGGTGCTGGTCGTTGTAGGTTTGCGCCAGACCGATCGCCACCCTTCCCAAACCATTCTGCGCGCTATCCAGGGATTCTCTGCGAAACGCAAGCAGTCCGCCCAAATTCCCCCCCTGCAGGCTGGATGACATCAATGGGATCGTGCTGGATCCTGAAGTCAAGGCGACATCAAGCTGCGACGGATCTTCCTTGCCAGGCTGCGCGCTCAAGGCGAAGGCTTGCTGCCCCACGACCAGGGGCTGGCCGCTGCCGATGAAAACGTTAAAATCACCGCCAGTTTGCTGCACCACCGACACCTTGATTTCCTTGTTGAGGTCGGCAACCAGCTGATCGCGCTGATCCAGCAGGTCACTGGGCGCCGCATCGGTGCCGCTCCTGGCAAACATGATGCGCTGATTCAGGTTGGCGATTTGCTGGGCGAAAGAATTAATCACGCCGACGCTGGAGGCAATCTGCCCATTCACGCCATCGCGGATTTGCTGGAAGCGGTCGTTCAAGAGCTGGAAGCGTCCCGCCAACCCTTGGGCGCCGCTCAAAACAGACTGCCGGGAAGGAATGGAGGCAGGATCGGCCGACATGCCGTTGACCGAGGCAAAAAAATCCTGCAGGGCGGGCGAGAGGCCAGCGCTGGCATCCGCCAGCATATTGTCGACCTGCTTGATCTGGTTCAAATAAACATCGAGAGCGCTGCTCTGGGTTTGCGCCTGGGTTACCTGATTGTCAAGGAACTGGTTGTAGATACGCTTAACCGTGTCTACAGTGACTCCCTGGCCCACGAAATAGCCGCCAATTGCCTGCGGGTTGTTGGTGCTTTGGAACATCTCCTGACGGTGAAAACCGACAGTGTTGGCGTTACTGATATTATGACCGGTCGTAGTCAGGCCAATTTGAGCAGCATTAAGGGCGCGCAACCCAATCCCGTAAATACTGTTTCCCATTTTTTTCTCCAGTCAATCCGAACGCCGCCGACTTCACAAATTAAAGCATCGATCTATAAGTTTCTTATCGACACTCCGAGCTAAAACTTGAGCCTCCAGAGCATTACAGTCTCAACAGATTCTGCTCCATTTCGGTAATAATTTTCAGGCTCCGGAATTGCCCTGACATTCGCTCTGAACAACGACCACATTGACGCAGGCTGTTATTAATCGCTTTGATCTGCTTATCACAACGCAACAATCATTCCAGGCATACGATCTTTCATCTGCCAGTAGTTGTAGCGGATAGAAAGCCGGAGTCCTTTAGGGCATTCCGCAGCTTGCGGCAGAAAAACTAGCCCCGCAATGCCTCGCGCAGCACCTGGCTATTCAGGACGCGGGTCAACTTATCCGCGTAGAGGGGATCGGTCGCATAGCCGGAACCCTGCAAAGCCTGTGCGAAGCCTGCCGCATCCTGTCCCTGTTGCAGCACGGCCTTGTAGCGCGGGCTGTTTTGCAGCAGCCTGGAATAATCGCGGAAGCTTTCGGCATAAGAAGCGTAAGCCCGGAAGAGCTCGGTTTTCTTTTGCGGCGCGCCATTTCGATACTCGGTAGTCGTAGTTTCCACTACCTCACCCGTCCAGCCGCCCCCTGCCTTGATGCCGAACAGGTTGTGGCTGTTTTTGCCGTCAGCGGCATGAATTTGCCGCTTTCCCCAGCCGCTTTCAAGTGCTGCCTGTCCGATCAGAAAGCGGGGGGGAACGCCCATATCTTTGCCGACTTCGGCCGCATGCGGCCACAATTCGTTGACGAAGCCCCTGGGATTCTTGAAGGCAGGGACAGAGTCCTGAGTGCTGAGGGCTGAGTCCACAGCCCCGAGTCCTGAGTCCCCAGTCCTGAGTGCTTGATCCGGGATGCTGAGTGATGGAAGCTGGGTACTACGTGCTGAGCCTTGAGCACCGAGTACCGAGTTGAGACCATGCTCAGGACTCGGGACTGGGGACTCAGGACTGGTTTTGTTCTCAGGACTGTTTTTAAGGGTCAACTGCTTTACGATCATGTCGGCCACGCCGAGGCCCTTGCCTGTGGAAAGCTTCTGCGCCAGTTGCTGGTCGAACAGCTGGGTATAAAGGTTGCCCTGCTCGCTGTCGAGCATCCCATCCTTCGGGGTCGCTTCACGCATGCTCTTCAACATCATGTTCACGAAAATGCCTTCGAACTGCTGGGCGACGGCTTTAAGCGCGGCATCGGGATCCTGCTTCGCCTGCAGGCGCAGCTTGTCCACGCTCTGGACGTCGAGCGCGAACCGGGAGGAAATGTCCTGCGTCCCTATCATGCCTATCATGATTTTTCCTAAATAACTTCCAGTTCAGCGCGCAGCGCGCCCGCTGACTTCATCGCCTGAAGAATCGCGAGCAGATCCTGCGGCGTCGCGCCTACCGCGTTCAACGCCTTCACGACATCATTCAGCGAAGTGCTGCGCGGCAACGTCACCAGCCCACCCTTTTCCGCCTTGATTTCGATCTGCGCCTGCTGGGTGACTACCGTTTCTCCTTTGGATAAAGGCGCAGGCTGGCTCACCTGGGGTTCGCTGGAGATGGTCACGGTCAGGTTGCCGTGTGCGACGGCGCAGGCCTCCACCATGACCGACTTGTTCATCACCACCGAGCCGGTACGTGCATTCATGATTACCTTGGCCAGCGATTCGCCCGGAGTCACTGTCAGATTTTCCATGCGCGCCAGAAAAGAAACGCGCTGGTTGATGTCGCGCGGCGCCAATACCCTGATCACACGGCCATTCTCGGCATTGGCAGCGCCTTCCCCGAAGGAACGGTTAATTGAGGTCACGACCCGGCTGGCGGTGGTATAGTCGGAATCCTTCAACTCCAGCGTAATGTAGTCGCCCTGACCCAGAGGCATGTCTACGGCCCGCTCCACCGTAGCGCCATCGGTGATGCGACCGACGCTCAACTGGTTCACCTGAACGCTACCGCCACCGGAGGAGGCGCCCACGCCGGCGACCAGCAAATTCCCTTGCGCCATGGCATAAACCTGGTTGTCCGCGCCCTTCAACGGCGTCATCAGCAAAGTGCCGCCGCGCAGGCTCTTGGCATTGCCGATGGAAGACACGGTGATATCCAGGGTCTGGCCCGGCTTGGCGAAGGGAGGAAGCGTGGAAGTTACCGTCACCGCTGCCACATTTTTCAGTTGCAGGCTGGTTCCCGGAGGCAAGTTCACGCCGAGTTGACCCAGCATGCTGACGACGCTCTGTACCGTGAATGGCGTCTGGGTCGTCTGGTCGCCACTACCGTCCAGCCCCACCACCAAACCGTAACCAATCAGCTGGTTGTTACGCACGCCCTGGATCGTTGCCAGATCCTTGATGCGTTCCGCCCGGACAGGAAGCGCAATGAGCACTGTCGCCACAAGCACGATAATTTTTGAAGATAGTTTCATTTCAACCCCCGCCAGACAGCAGAATAACTTGCTGCTCGCTATGCAATTTAATTTAACCATTACAAAGCATGAAGCGTGCCAAAATAATGCTGGCTTGTGAAATAAAATGATGGGTATCGCTACGCTCCACCCATCCTACATTTGCTCAGCGTGTAGGATGGGTGGAGCGTAGCGATACCCATCAGACAGCAGGATGACGGCAAGGATCAAGAAGAAAGCGGCAAGAATTGCCGCTTGCGGCAAGATTATCTTTGATGATGAGTAACTGGAAATGGGTGATGAGAAAACCCTTTACCCATTACCCTTCCCTCATTACTCTTTAAAATGGCAGCACCGACAGGAAGAACTTGGTCAGCCAACCCATGGCCTGAGCGGAATCCATCTCACCCCGGCCCTTGAACTCGATTCGCGCATCCGCCACCTGAGTCGAAGTAACCACATTCGCCGATGAAATCGTGCTCGGATTCACCACGCCTGAGAACCGTACATATTCGGTTCCCTCATTGATACCCATCTGCTTCTCGCCGCTAACCAGCAAATTACCGTTCGGCAATACGTCAATAACCGTCACGGTGAGCATTCCCAGCAGCGCATTCTTCTGAGAGCTATCTCCTTTGCCCTCGAATTTCTGGACGCCAGACGCGGTGACGCTAGTATCAAAATTAGTGGCGCCGGCCATAAGTCCAGCAACCCCCAGTTTCGATGGCGAGGGGGTATAGCCAAAAATCGTGGGTGTTGCCGCCGTTTCGGCGACGCTACTTGTGCGCCCTGCGGTAGAGCTGACATTCTTGCTGGCACTGGTTGATTCGACGATGTTAATCGTGAGCACATCCCCAATGTTGCGGGCGCGTCGGTCCTCGAACAAGGGCCTCGAGTAACTGGCCTGGTAGATCGCTCCGCCCGATGCCGCGCGTTCCGGCGCTGGCGCCGGTCTGACGCTCATCGGCTGGTGCACGTTGGTGGAGGGCACGGTGGAACATCCCGCCAAGACAACTAGGCTCAACATTAGCATTAGCATCATGCTTAATCCGGGATTATCCATTAGCGCCAAAACCACTGTAGGAGCGGCGCCCTCGCCGCGATTTGCGACCGCATTCGCGCCGGGGGCGGCGCTCCTACATGCACGAGCATTCCAATGAACAATCTGGGTTAATTGAATTTTTAACGCTTTCATGACTTCACCTCCCGCCCAACCTCATCACAACTGCGTCAGCTTCTGCAGCATCTGGTCGGAAACCGTAACCGCCTTGGAATTGATTTCATAAGCACGCTGCGCCTGAATCATGTTGACCATCTCCTCCACCACGTTGACATTGGAGGTTTCTACATAGCTCTGGTTAAGAAAACCCAAGCCGTTGGTGCCGGGCGTATTGGCCGATGGCGCGCCTGAAGCGGCGGTTTCCTGGAACAGATTTTCGCCGAGACTCTGCAAGCCGGCCGGATTGATGAATCCCGCCAATTGCAGGGTACCGACCTGCGTCGGCGTGGTCGTGCCCGACTGCGTCACCGACACTGTTCCATCCTTGCCGATAGTCACGCTGGTTGCGTTCGACGGAATGGTGATCGCCGGCTGCAACGCATACCCGCTGGAAGTCACCATCTGCCCCTGGCTGTCGACCTGAAACGAACCATCCCGCGTATAGGCGGTCGTTCCGTCCGGCATCAGTATCTGGAAGAATCCTTTGCCGTTGATGGCCAGGTCCAGACTGTTGCCGGTCTGTTGGAGACTACCCTGGGTGTGTATCTTTTCCACCGCCACCGGGCGTACACCGGTACCCAGCTGCAAACCGGTAGGAAGCTGGGTCTGCTGCGAGGACTGTGCTCCCGGCTGGCGCAGAGTCTGGTAGAGCAGATCCTCGAACACCGGTCGTGCCCGCTTGAAGCCATTGGTGCTGACGTTCGCCAGGTTGTTGGAGATCACGTCGATATTGGTCTGCTGGGCATCCAGGCCGGTTTTGGCAATCCACAGGGAGCGTATCATGGCTGTTTATCCTTATGAGTTCAAGTTCATAATCTGGTTGGCTTTTTGCGCGTTGCCCTCCGCGTTTTGCAGCAGCTTCACCTGCATGTCGTACTGCCGCGCCAGGCTGATCATGCTGACCAGCGCATCGACTGCATTAACATTGCTGGTTTCAAGCGACTTTTGGGCCAGCACCACGCTGGCGTCCGCCGGTGCGGGCAGGCCGCTATTCAGGCGGAACAGGCCATCGCCGCTCTTGACCAGATCCGCTTCCGGCGGGTTGACCAGCTTGACCCTGCCAACCGTCGCAACGGTGTTGGGGGCTTGCCCCATCGGAATGATCGATACGGTGCCATCCTTGGCAATCGTCACTTCCGCATCAGGCGGTACCGCCAGCGGGCCGCCGTCGCCCATCACCGTCAGGCCACTTCGGGTTTGCAGCAAGCCGTTGGCGCCAACCAGCAGGCTGCCGTTGCGGGTATAAGCCTCGCTGCCGTCCGCCGCCTGCACCGCAATCCATCCCTTGCCCTGCACCGCCACATCCAGGTCGCGATCGGTGTTCTGGATCGCACCGGTTGAAAGATCCGCCCCAGTGGTCGAGTCCACGACGAAGGTGCGCGTCTGCGCACCTTCGCCCAGCACCGGCAGGGCACGAAATGAATTGGCCTGAGCCTTGTAGCCAGTCGTGGAAGCATTGGCCAGGTTGTGCGCCACCTGCGCCTGCTGCTGCATGGTGTGCTTGGCGCCATTCATCGCGATGTAGATCAGACGATCCATGTTTTTACATCCTAAGTTACGAGTCCTGAGTGCTGAGTGGTTTTACTCAGGACTATTTTTATTACCTGAGGTTAACGATGGTCTGCAACACCGCGTCCTGCGTCTTGATGCTCTGCGCATTGGCTTGGTAGACGCGCTGCGCCGTGATCATGTTGACCAGTTCTGCGGTCAAGTCAACATTGGATTCTTCCACCGCCGCCGACTGCAACACCCCGAACTTGCCGGTACCCCCGGTTCCAACCAGCGGCTGGCCGGATTCCGGCGACTGCGCCCATTGATTACCGCCCAAGGCTTGCAGCCCTTGGGGGTTGGCAAAATCGGCCATCACCACCTGCCCCAGGTTTTTCGATTGACCGTTGGTGTAACGACCCTGGATCGTGCCGTCCGGGGAAACATTGAACCCCGCCAGGTTGCCGGCGGTAAAGCCGTCCTGGGTCAGGGTGTTGACACCGAAGCTCGAGCCGTACTGGCTGCTTCCGGTGTAGTCGAGGTTGAACGCCAAGGGCGTGGCCGCGCCGTTGGCCAATACCACGCTCACCGCATGCGGCGTAGCGGTAGCGGCGGTAATCGCACCCGAACTGGTAAAAGTCAATGTTGCCGGGGCGACGGGGGCGGCAACCCCATCAAAAGTGGCTTGCACGGTCCAGGTATTGACGGGCGCCGCCGCTTTCACGAAATAGGTGGACAGCACATGGCTATTGCCCAGACTGTCGAACACATTCACCGAAGTGGAATTATTATAGCTTAGTGGGTCGAGGGGGTTGAAGATGGCAACGGTTGGCACCGTAGCTCTGGAGTCGAGGTTCAAACCGGTAGCCACTTTTAATGTCGCCACGGGAGGCAGGCTTTGCTTGCTCGCCGTAAATTGCAATTCCACCGGGTTGGTGGGAATGATTTTTCCGGTGGCGTCCGCATCGAAACCGGTCAGGTGCAGGCCGCTGTTGTTGACGATGTAGCCATCCTTATCCAGTTGAAACTGCCCATTCCTGGAAAAGGTGATCGCGCCGCCCTGGCTCATGCGGAAGAAACCTCCCCCATTAATCGCCATATCCAGGGGGTTATTGGTCGGGCTGATATTGCCCTGGGTGAACTGCGGCGCCACCGCCCCCAATTTCTGGCCGATGCCGACCTGGGCCGTGCCGCCACCGCTCAGCGAGGCGGCGTATACATCGGCGAATTGCGCCTGCGCGCCCTTATATCCAATCGTGCCGGCATTGGCAACATTGTTGCCGATGACATCCAGGCTCTTGGAAGCCGAGTTTAATCCACTTAGTCCTTGTTGAAAGCCCATGATTCACCTCCGTCTTAAAATATTTGTTTAACCTTGGCAACATCCACCGCGCCCAGTGCATCCGTATTCAGCACCACCCCGGAAACCCCCAGAGACACGCTGCCCACCATGCCGAGCGCGAGATTCTCAACTTCCACCTTCTCGCCACCCTGAACCGCACTGACCTCGAACGTATAGCTTCCGTCCGGGGCGATTGCCCCGCTATCGGTCGTCCCGTCCCACTGGAACAGGACACTCCCCTCTTTTTGCGCCCCCATGTCCACACTTTGCAGAACATTGCCTGCGGCGTCCTTGATCTTTACGACCGCGCTATCCACGGGTTGCTTAAGATCAAAACCGCCTGCAGCCATTCCACTCAACAATTGCAAGCTCGAACCGGGCGCCAGTACGCTACGTCCAATCATGCCGGCTGCCTGCAGCGACTGGCTCGAAGCAAAGGAGCTCGACATTGCCTCCAACGTCGAATTCAGATTATCGATCCCGGTGACCGTGCTCAATTGCGCCATTTGCGAAGTGACCTCCGCATTGTCCATAGGGTTGAGCGGATCCTGGTTTTGCATCTGGGCAACCAGCAGCTTCAGAAAACGATCCTCCGTCTCCTGGGCAGTGGTTTTGGTTGTGCTGGCCGTACTGGTTCCACTTGTGAGTGCATCTATCGTACTCATGGTTCTTTACTCCTTATTGGCCCAAGGTCAGGGTTTTCATCAGCAGCGTCTTCGCTGTATTCATCATGTCCGCGTTATTCTGGTACGAGCGCGAGGCCGAGATCATGTTGACCATTTCCTCCACCACATTGACATTGGGCATGGCGACATAACCCTGGGTGTCCGCCAGCGGATGTTTCGGGTCGTACACCATTTTCATCGGCGAGGGATCCTCGATCACCCCGGCCACTTTCACGCCGGCGCTTCCGGAGCCGCTACCGCCTAGCGGTGCCGCGCTAAACACGACCTGCTTTGCACGGTAGGGTTGGCCGGTCGAGCTGGTTGCGCTGTCCGCATTGGCGAGGTTGCTCGCCACCGCATTGAGGCGCTGTGATTGCGCCGTCATGGCCGAGCCCGCGATACTGAACACATTAAGTAGAGACATTATTCACCCCGAATTGCCGACAGCAGGGTTTTGCCCTTGCTGCTGATTCTGTCCATAACGAACTGGTAATGGATGGCGTTGTCGGCGAACTGCGCGCGCTCCACGTCCATATCCACGGTATTTCCGTCTATGCTGGGCTGCACGGTGGCGCGATAAAGCGCTTGCGCATTCAACGTCCCGCCGGAAGCCTGCATATGCCTGGATGATGTCGCGTTCAGATTCAGGTTCCCCGCCTGCACACCTTGGGCGCGTTGCAGCTCCTTGGCGAAATCGATGTCGCGCGCCTTGTAGTTGGGGGTATCGGCATTGGCGATGTTCGATGCAAGCACTTGCTGCCGGTAAGCACGCAGGTTCAGCGCGTCATGCATGAATTTGAAATCTTTGTCGATGCCGCTAATCATTTTTGACTATTCCCAATCAAATTTACCTGATTGGATAAAAGCACAAAGCGTGCCAAGTCAAAACAAGCGCCCTTCTCCATTGCCCCCTCTCCCTCTAGCGGGAGAGGGTTGGGGAGAGGGAACCCATCAATCATTACCGCAAAACGATGGGTATCGGCGCAAGCGCCTCAACCCATCCTACGCGCTTCCAACTCAGGACTCAGGACTGTCTTTCACTCAGGACTGAATAAAGCGGCAAGAATTGCCGCCTTCGGCAAGATTGTCTGGCAAGGGAAAACTACTCGGCGGCAAACACCCGGTTGCGGCCCGCCGCCTTTGCCTTGTAGAGCGCCTGGTCGGCGCGTGAGATGATGGCATCGGCAGATTCATCCGGCTGGCGCAGCGCGATGCCGGCGCTGAAGGTGATCAACACCTCCTCGTTCTTGTGCAGAAAAAATTTCTTGGTCAGCTCCCGCTGCAGCCGCGTCATGGTCTTCATCCCTTCCTCGACGCCGGTCTCCGGCAGAATGATGACGAACTCTTCGCCGCCGAAACGCGCAATCACATCCGTCGGTCGCAAGGTTTCCTTGACCACGCGCACCAGGTGAATCAGCGCATCGTCCCCCACATCATGGCCGTAGGTGTCGTTGAGACGCTTGAAATGATCGATATCGAGCAGTGAAACGCAAAGCGGCGTATGGGTTCTTTCGGAACGCGCAAACTCACGCTCGAAGGCCTCTTCCATGCCGCGCCGGTTGAGTGTGCCGGTCAGGAAATCTTCCTGCACCAGACTGGTGGTTCTATCCAGTTCAGCCTCCAGCTCCCTGATCTTGTTCTCGGAAGCTTCCACCTGCCTGCGCGCTTCCTCCATCTCGTCGCGCGAACGCTGCATATCGGCCTGCATCCCCTTGGTATCGCTCATCAGGTTCTCAAGGATCCGGTTCAACTGGTTGATATCCTCGGTGTTGCTGATCTGTTCGGAATAGCTCTCGATCTTTTTGTGGTAATCAGACGTGCTGGAAGACATTTCACCCAGCCGGTCGATGAATGACGCAACCATATGCTTCAGGGTGGTTTTCGCTTCATTCAGACCCTGCTTGAGCGCCCCCTGTTTGTAAATCACCTCCTTGAAGCTGCGCTCGGCATCGTAGATGACGCGAGGATTCAGGGGATGGGAAATAATTTCCTGAACCACGGCAATCTGGCCGTGCAACCACTGGTCATCCAGGGTCAGCTCGCTGATATTGTCCACCAGCAACTTCAAAAGTTTCAGCAGTCCATCCATGATTACCGCATCGGATTCACCGCGCAGTTCAAGCTTGACCCAGAACTGCTTGAGTGACTTGGACAGTTTTTCCAATGCATCAGGGCCTTCCACGGCGCGTACCGTAACCGCCAATTTGTTAGCCTCGCCGGCCAACTCGGGGAACTGCGTCAAATGTGGAACGATGCCGGTTTCCAGGGTTTGGGCCAACATTTCCCGCAATAGCCTGAAATTATCCTTCGACAGCGCATCAGCGCTTACCGCCAAGGCCTTCACCTCGGCAACCGGGGTTGAGCCATGCGCTTCTGGCCCTGGAACGCCCGCTTCAGAATCCGATGCACTCTCGTCCATCGGCATGCCCGCGTGGCCGGCCGGGTTCTTCGCCCAGGCATTGACCAGCGCCTGCAATTTCTTATGCAGATTCCTGGAGTCGGCGGCGAAATTGATCAACACCCGCTCCAACCCTTCTTTTTTCCTGGCTATGGGGAGCCCGCTTTGCTTGAGATCCCATTGCTTCAGCAACTCCCTGATCAGATTCGCCCAGGATGCCTCCTCGCCACCAGATTGGCCAACCAGGGCGGACAGCCCGGATTCGAGCCCTTTCAAATCGCGCTCCTCAAGGGCCTTGTCAATCAGCGCCACAGTTTTGTTCAAAGCGGGATTTTTCCTGGACAACCCTTGCAGCGCTTTCTGTAGCGCCTTGTCCGCACCCTGGCTATCGACCCCGGAAGGCTTGCCGGAGGTTTCATCGTAAATTTTCTGGTAGTTTTCTGGCGTCGGCACAAGGCGGCGCGAGGAAAGAAGCTTCAGGGTTTCGCGCGCGATATCGGTAGGATTGGTAAATGTCGGCATGTGCGTAGGAGTGTTGAGGTCACTTTAAGGTTCCAACCCGATGGGAACCTGATTAAACTATCATAGCATTCGTCACATCACGCTTCAATCCATACCTTTTTTAGTACGATAGGTCGGGAAAGCAAAGCGTAGCCCAACCTGCGTATTCCACTGAAACTGGACAGCCAGTCCCACGGCAAAGTGGACAGTCGGAGCGTAGCGACGCGGGGTTTTGCAGTTTTACTCTGAATCCTGTTTTTGGGTCAAACTGTTTTTGCGTTTTCGCATGGATTCTCCGGTCAGGATCAGTTGATGTGCGTTATGCACCAAGCGATCGAGGATGGCATCAGCCAGCGTTGGATCGCCGATGGATTCATGCCAGTTCGCCACCGGCAATTGGCTGGTCACGATGGTGGAGCGATGGCCGTGCCGGTCATCGAAGATTTCCAGCAGATCACGTCGCGCGGAATCAGTCAGCAATGCCAGCCCCCAGTCATCCAACAGCAGCACATCCGTCTTGGCGAGTTGCGTCAGCATCTTGCTGTAACGCCCGTCCCCATGAGCAATCGCCACATCCTCGAACAATCGCGGCACCCGCAGGTAAAGCACCGATTTGCCCTGACGGCACGCCTGGTTGGCCAGAGCGCAGGCCAGCCAAGTCTTGCCGACGCCCGCGGGACCGGTGATCAGCACATTCTGGTGTTCTGCCACCCATGCACCCGTCAGCAACCGGTTAAACAAGGCGCGGTCCAGGCTGCGCGCCGCGCGGTAATCCACATCTTCGGCCACCGCCGTCCGCTTGAGTTTCGCCCGTCGCAGACGACCGGAGGTTAGCCGGGATTCACGTTCGCCGACTTCGCGTTCGACCAGCAGTCCCAGCCGTTCCTCGAATGGTAGGTGCGCAATGTCGGGTAATGCCTGCTGCTCGGCCAAAGCGCGTGCCATGCCGAACACGCGAAGCTTGTGAAGTTGGTCGTGCGTGGGATGATTGAGCATGGGTGAGTCTCCTGGGGTTAATGGTAATAGTCCGGGCCACGCACATTGGCGTGTTCCAGTGGCAGGGATGCCTGGGTGGCTATCGCCGGTCGCTGCCGGTCCAGGCCGTTCTTGAGAATCGAATGGATGCTGCGATAGCTGGCCGCGTTCAGCTTCCTGCCACAGCAGGTCGAGTGTGACGCTCTTCCTGCGCATTTCGCGATGCACCCATGCCCAGTCCGGTTCAAACCGAACGACATCGGCCGATACGACCGGAGGGAAGAGGCGGGACTCAATGGCGGCCTCATCCAAGTCCTCTGGCAGCGGATAGCTGATGCCTGCCGCATGGGCACGACGCAGATACTGGCCGACCGTGGTCGGCGATGCGCCGATGACGCGGGCAATCTCTCGATGGGTGCGGTTGTGTTCGTGATTCAGCCGCAGTGCTTCTGTAATCTTGCGCATGGATAACCTGATGTTCGCCATGTGGCTCTCGAAGAAAATCTTCGAGAGTGCCACGGTTATCCCGCGCGCTACGTCACAATTTTACTGTCCAGTTTGCGCTGGAATCAGTGTCCAGCTTGGCATGGAATACGCATGTTTTGGCTGGCTCTCAAGGAGGTGGGGTTTTATTTGATTAAATGCGGGTGTTGGTGTAGTCTTGAATTCAGTGACATTGATCGACATTACAGGATGCCAAAATGAGCCAGATCACTGCAAGATTACCAGATGAGTTGGTCGCTTCACTGGATGAGGCGGCTTCCCAATTGCGTCGGACACGTGCCGAAGTGGTTCGACAGGCTGTTGAATACTACCTGGATGATTTTGAGGATGTTTCCCGCTCTATAGAGG